>JAYRLF010000040.1:0-17284 GCA_041905385.1 Allosphingosinicella sp. | reverse complement strand
GATCTCGCGGACCAGGATCTGCTCGAGCTCGGTGATCGCCTCGGCGGTCACGGTCTCGAGCTTGGCGACGCGATAGACGATGTCGGCCTGGAGGTCGGCGGGCAGCATCTGCAGCACCTCGGCCGCGGGCTGCGGCTCGAGATGGGCGAGCACTACGGCGGCAACCTGCGGATGCTCCTGCTCGATCACCGCCGCGATCGTCTTGCCGTCGATCCAGCGCAGCGGCTCGAGCGCGCGGCTGCTCGCCGCCGGCGTGATCCGGGCGAGCACGCCCTCGGCGCGTTCCGAGCCCAGCGCGCTTTCCATCATGGTGCGGATCCGCGGCGCCGCGCCGAAGCCGATCGTGGTCCGCTCGCGGGTGCGGTTCATGAACGTGTCGAACACGCTCTCCACCTCATTCTCGGAGACGTCGGCGACGTTGAACATCGCGCTGCCGAGATGCTGGACCTCGTGCGGGTCGAGATGGCCGAGGATCTCGGCCGCCTCGGCGTCGCCGAGCATCATCAGCAGGATCGCGGCGGCCTCGCTGCCATTGGGCGCACCGGCGGGCTGGAGGTCATCCATTGCGTTCGGCTCCATTGGCGTCGGCGCGGATCAGGTCGCGCACCACCAGAGCGGCGCGGGCGGGATCCTGGCGGACGAAGTTGCGGATCAGGGCGGCGCGCGCTTCATAGTCGCGGGTCGCCTCGATCATCTCGAGCGTGATGCGGGCATCCTTGTCGGCGCGGCTGCGGTCGGACAGGGCGCCGGCAATCTCGCCGCCGACCTTGGTCCGGTGCGCCGTCGCCGCCTCCGCCTTCTTGGCGAGCATCGCCGAGCTGCGCTTCATCAGCGGGCGGGCGATGCCGAAGATCAGCAGCAGGGCGACCAGCAAGGCGGTGCCGTTGCGGGCGGCCATCGAGACCCAGCCGGCCTCCCACCAGTTCGGCGCGGGCTCCTCGGTGGTGGCGAAGGGCCGCGAGCTGATCGCGACGACGTCGCCGCGTGCCTGGTTGAAGCCGACCGCGCCCTTGACCAGCTCCTCGAGGTTGCGGGTCTCGGCGATGCCGCGCGCCCGGCCTTCGGGGGTGCGGAGCGCAACCGCGACGCTGAGACGGCGCAGGGTGCCGCTCTGCTGGCGGGTCACCGACACTTCGCGGCCGACCGCGAAATTGCGGTCGTAATTCTCGGTGCGGCGGCCGGGCGGAATCTCCCCCGGCGTCGCCTGCGGGCCGGTCGCCATCGCGCCGCCCGGAGCGGCCGCGACGGTGCTGGCCGGCGGCGGCTCGTTGGCGAGCGCGCCGGGAATGCCGCCGGCGGCGGCGCCGGCGGCCGGGGCGCCGGCCGGGGCCGCGCCTTCGGTCGAGACCTGGCCTTCCTCGCTGGTAAGGGCACGCATATTGTCGCCGGTCGGGAAGCCCTCGCGGGTGGACTGCACCTCGGAGAAATCCATCTCCGCATGCACTTCGGCGGTGAAATTGCCGGCGCCCAGGATCGGCGTCAGCAAAGTGTTGAGCGCCTGGCGGTAACGGTCCTCGACCTGGGTCTGGACGGCGAGCTGGCGCTCGGATTCGCCGCTCGCGCCGCTGCCCGGGGTGCGCGACAGCAGCCGGCCGTTCTGGTCGATCACCGAGACCCCGTCGGGCGACAGTCCGGGGACCGAGGAGGCGACCAGGTTGACGATCGCCTGGACCTGGTTCTCGCCCAGGGAGCGGCCGCCGACCAGGGTCAGCATCACAGAGGCCGCCGCATTGGGGCGCTCGCGGACGAACACGCTCGGCTGGTCGACGGCGAGATGGACGCGCGCGCTCTGCACCGCGTCGATCGCCTCGATCGTGCGGGCGAGATCGAGCTCGCGGGCGCTGCGGATCCGCTCCGTCTCGACCGCGCGGCTGGAGCCGAGCGGCATGTTGGTGATCACCTCGCTGCCCTGCTCGCCGCCGCGGGGCAGGCCCTGGCTGGCCAGCAGCATGCGCGCGCGGTGATAATCGTCGTCGCCGACCGTGACCGCGCCGGTGCCGCTGTCGATCGCGCTTTCGATGCCGGCGCCGTTGAGCGCCTCGACCACCGCCGCCTTCTGGTCGTCCGGCAGGCCGGCGAACAGGGTGCGGCTCGGCGCGGCGCTGATCAGCGTCCAGGCGAAGGCGGCGATGCCGATCACCGCGATCAGGATCAGCAAGGGCATCGCCTTGGCGACGGCCGGCTGCGTTGCGAGGTTGCGGAAGCCCTGGGTGACGCCGCTCATTCCGGCCAGCTGGTTTCCACCAGCGGGACGGGCAGGGGCGGGCATGGGCAGGTCGTTGGCTGTGGTATCGCTCATATTACACCGGCATGCTCATGATGTCCTTGTAGGCCGTCAGCAGACGGTTCCGGACCTGGAGGGTGGCTTCGAAGCCGATCGAGGCTTGCTGGCGGGCCAGCATCACCGCGGCGATGTCGGTCGTCTCGCCGCGCTCATAGGCTTCGGTCATCGCCGAGGAGCGCGACTGCGCCTCGTTGACCGAATTGAGGGCGCTGCGCAGCGCATCGGAAAATCCGCCGGGGCGGGTGCCGCCCGTCTCGCCCGCCGCGCCGGCGCCGCCAATGCCGGCGGCCCGCTGCAGCGCGCTATTCTGTTCCAGGATGGCGGAGCGCAGCGCCATCAGCCGGCTTGCATCGATCGACATGCTTTAGCCTCCTAGGCCGCCACCGCCCGCATCTCGGCGAGGCGGTAGCGAAGGGTGCGTTCACTGATGCCGAGCCGCTCGGCGGCCCGGAGACGATGACCGCCGACCTCGGCGAGGACGGCGCGGATTGCGGTGATCTCGGCGGAGCGCGACGCGTCGCCGAGCGTGCGGCCGGCGACGGTCTCGATCCGGGCGCCGCCGTCGATGACGATGTCGCCTGCGTCGATCCGGTCGCCAGAGCGCAGCAGCAGCGCGCGCTGGATCACGTTCTCGAGCTCGCGGCAATTGCCCGGCCAGGCATGGCCGGCCAGGCGCGCGATCGCGGCCGCGGTCGGGAAGGGAAAGGCCGGCTCGGCCGGGCAGTGGCGCAGCAGCATCGCGGCGGCGATCGCCGGCACGTCGAGCGGACGCGCGCGCAGCGGCGCGAGATTGAGCGGCATCACGTTCAGCCGCCAGTAGAGATCGGCGCGGAAGCGGCCGGCCTCGACCTCGGCGGCGAGGTCGCGATTGGCGCAGGCGATGACGCGCAGGTCGACCCGCTCGGGCTGGACCGCGCCGACGGGAAGGATCTCGCGCTCCTGCAGCGCGCGCAGCAATTTGGCCTGGAGCGGCAGCGGGATCTCGGCGATCTCGTCGAGCAGCAATGTGCCGCCATTGGCCGCCTTGAACAGCCCTTCGCCGTCGGAGGCCGCGCCGGTGAAGCTGCCGCGGCGATGGCCGAACAGGATCGCCTCGAGCATCGTCTCGGGGAGCGCGGCGCAATTCACCGCGGTGAACGGACCTGCCGCGCGGCGCGACAGCGCGTGGATATGACGAGCGAGCCCTTCCTTGCCGGTGCCGGTCTCGCCGAGCAGCAGCACCGAGGCGTCGCTGGTCGCGATCCGCCCGGCGAGGTCGAGCAGGGCGGCGCTGGCCGGATCGCCGGCCGCGGGACGGTTCGCCGGACGCACGCACTCGATCGCGATCGCATTGCCGAAATCGAGATCGTCGGCGCCATAGGCCAGGCGGGCCGGCGTCGTGGCCGTGCCGCGCGCGAAGGCCGGGACGGCGCCGAAATCGATCATGACGTCGCCGGCCCGGGCGCGTTCGTCGCCGTCGGCGAGGATCGCGCGCAGGCCGTCGAGCCTGTCCTCGGCGGTCAGGATATCGAACGCGAGTCCGGACCGCGCCAGGCAAGCCGGCAGCGTCGGATTCGCCTCCAACACCCTTTCGCTCAGACCGATCATTCAAGCACCTCCGACTGCAGTCGCGATCACGGAAGCAAGCACCGTGCCAGCCGGCGGTGGCGGCCTTTCCCCTCTCTGTCGTGCGTAGACGCAAGCGGGCGATCGTCGGTGATTTGACGCGGCGCGAACAGCAGCGGCGTCGAAAAATCGACGTCCGCTTAACAAGCGAATTAAAGCCCGTTCGAATCCTGCCGTTACTGCTGCCGTGGCATGATCGGGACGGACCCGGCGGCCGCTTATGAGCGGGAAAGGAACCGACGATGACTGTTATCAACACCAACACTGCTGCGCTGCGCGCGCAGAACGGTAGCCGGGTCGCCAACCAGAGCCTTCAGCAGGCGATGGAGCGTCTGTCGACCGGCAAGCGCATCAACTCCGCCAAGGACGACGCCGCCGGCCTCGCCATCGCGAGCTCGATGACGGGCCAGATCCGCGGCATGAACCAGGCGATCCGCAACGCGAATGACGGCATCTCCTTTGCTCAGACCGCCGAAGGCGCGCTGGGCGAGGTCACCAACATGCTGCAGCGCGTCCGCGAGCTCGCGGTGCAGAGCAAGAGCGGCACCTACAGCGATGCCGACCGCGCCAACCTGAACGCCGAGGCTGCACAGTTGCAGTCCCAGGTCGTCGACATTCTGACCAACACGAAGTTCAACGGCGTCAACGTGTTCGACTATGGTGCGGCCAACACCGCCAATGACGACATCGTGATCCAGGCCGGTGCCGACGCGGCCAACGTCGTCAATGTCTCGAAGGCCTATCTCAACAGCGCCAATTTCGAGGTTGCCGACTTTGCCGTCGACTCGGTCGCCAATGCGACGACGACGATCGCGGCTGTCGACACCAACCTGACGTCGATCAACACTGCCCGGGCAACCTTGGGCGCAGCCCAGAGCCGCCTCGAGTCGGTGGTGAACAACCTGAGCAATACCGTCACCAACCTGTCCGACGCGCGGTCGCGGATCGAGGACGCCGATTATTCGGCCGAGACGACCAACCTCGCCAAGGCGCAGATCCTGAGCCAGGCGTCGACCGCGATGCTGGCCCAGGCCAATCAGAGCCAGCAGGACGTGCTGAGCCTGCTTCGCTAATCCAAGCCCGCTTGGGTGGACGTGAGCCCCGGCGCGGAGAAATCCGCGCCGGGGTTCTTTTTTGCCCGCGGGCGATCGGCGCCGGCAATGGCGCTGTCGATTGACCGAAAGCCGCTTCCCAGCTAACCGGCCGCAATGCGACCGAAAGGTTCCCTCCTGCGAATGCGATTTACCAACAGCTGTTGGTGAAGCTGCATCCGCTTCACTGCGATCCTGCAGTGTAGCTCAGAGGTAGAGCAGGGCGCTCATATCGCCCAGGTCGCGGGTTCGATCCCCGCCACTGCAACCAAGCCAGAGTAGCTCAGGGGTAGAGCGGCGGGGTGAAGACCCGCGCGTCGGTGGTTCGAATCCATCCTCTGGCACCAGATTTGTCGGCGCGCGCGTGGGCGCGGCATGGCCTCCAAAACCAATGCCAGCAGGTTCGACTCCTGCCGCCGGTGCCACGGCCTCGTGGCAGAATGGCGATGCACCGGACTGCAACTCCGGAGATGCCGGTTCGATTCCGGCCGAGGCCTCCACCTTCACGCAAGACACGGCGCGTGCGTGGGGCAGTGAGTGAAGTTCAGCACACTTGTCTGATCGGTGCGGCGCTGATCACGCCAGCGCCGTGCGCGACCGTCAGCTCCATTCCTTGAGCTGCTCGCGCACCCGGTCGAGCCCCGCCTTCTTGATCTGGCAGATCCGGGCGGCGCCGACGCCGAGCGTCTGGCCGATCTCCTCGAGGTTCATCTCCTCGACGAAATAGAGCTGGAGCACCATCGCCTCGCGTTCGGGCAGGCTGCGGATCGCGTCGGCGACGGCGCCCTGGAGGCGCTCGCGGTCGAGCGCGTCGTCGGCCATCTCCTCGACGTCGGCGAACCAGAGCGAGTGATCCGAATAGACCTCGTCGATCGATTCCTGCTGCACCGCCTGGCTGTCGTCGACGAGCGCGCGATAATCGGCCGCGCCGAGCCCCATCTCCTCGGCCATCTCGGCCTCGTCGGCCGACCGGCCGAGCCTTTGCTCGAGCCGATGACGGACCGTATTGAGCTCGCGCCGGCGCGCCATCGCGGCGCGGCACAGGGTCGCATGCTTGCGCAGATGATCGATCATCGCGCCGCGAATCCGCAAGGTCGCATAAGTGGCGAAGGCGTGGCCGCGATCCTCGAAGCTGTTGGCGGCCTCGACCAAAGCGACCATGCCGATCTGGGCGAGATCCTCGACGTCGATCGCGGACGCGACCCGGCCGTGGACGTGCCAGGCGATCTTGCGGACCAGCTGCATATGGGCGCGCACCAGCGCGTCCGGCGGCGAGGCCGCGCGCCGATGATAGGTGGCCGCGCCATAATGCGGATCAATGAGCGCCATTGCTGAGCTCCATCAGTGTCTCGATGTCCCGGACGGGATCGGCGTTCGGGCGGGCCATGCGCCGGGCGAGCGCGGCGAAGGCGCGCGACGCCGGCGCGCCGGGAAAGGCCTCGACCACACAGCGTTTGCGCAGCACCGCCTCGCGGACATAGGCGTCGTTGCTGACCGGACCCGCATAAGCGAGCTCGACCTCGAGGAAGCCGCCGACGACGGCGCGGAACTTGTCGAACAGGTCGCGGCCGGCGCTGTCATGGGCGACCATGTTGGTGACCACCTCGAACCGGGCGGTGCCGTGGCCGACGTTGAGCGCCTTCACGATCGCATAGGCGTCGACGAAGGAGGTCGGCTCGGGCGTCAGCACGATGATCGGCGTGTCGGCCGCGGCGACCAGAGCGAGCGCGCTCGCCTCGATGCCGCCGCCGGTGTCGATCACGATATGGTCGAAGGTGATCAGATAGGGCTTGAGCGCCTCGAACAGCCGGCCGCGCTCGAAGGCGGACAGGGTCGAGCCGCTGCCGGTGCCGCTATGGCCGGGCAGGAAGTGCAGGCCCGCCGGACCGATCTGGATCAGGTCGGCGATGCTGCAGCGCCGGGCGAGCAGGTCGCCGATCGTCGCCCGGGTCGGCAGGCCGAGCAATATGCCGGCATTGGCCAGGCCCATGTCGCAATCGATCAGCATGGTGCGGCCGCCCATCTGGGCAAGGCTCACGGCCAGGTTGACGCTGACATTGGTCTTGCCGGCGCCGCCCTTGCCGCTGGCGATGGCAAACAGGCGCGCTCGCTTGGAAACAGGACTCACGCAACGACCTCCGATTCAAGCTGGGGTTGGTGTTGGTGCTCGCCGCCGACGATCGCGACGACCTCGACCGGCTTCCCGTCGGGAATCTCGAGGAAGGAGAGGACCGGCACGTCCGGGACGTGCGGCGCGAGCAGGCGCGACAAGGCGCGCCGGGCGAGGGGCGAGGTGACGACCGCGAAGCGGCGGCCCTCGCTGAGCAGGGGGCCGGCGACCGCGCCGATCGCCTGGACGATGCGCTGGCTGAGGCCGGGCTCGATCGGATGGACCGCGCCCTGGCCGGTGCGGATCGCCTGGCCGAGAAGATTCTCGAGGCCGGGATCGAGCGTGACGACCGGCAGCGGCATCCGCACCGGCACCAGGGTCTGCACGATCAGCGCGCCGATCCGCTGGCGGACCGCCTCGACGAGCTGGACCGGATCGCTCTCCTCGCGGGCGGCGTCGGCCATCGCCTCGGCGATGCGGCGGAAATCCTTGAGCGGCACGGCTTCGGCCAGCAGCGCGCGGCAGAGCGCGGCGAAGGCGGCGAGGCTCAGCGGCTGCGGCGTCAGATTGGCGGCGAGCTGCGGCGCATGCTCCTTGAGCGCGTCGACCAGCTTCTGCGCCTCGTCCATGCCGAACAGATCGGCGGCGCCGGCCTGGATCACCTGGTTCAAATGGGTCGCGACGACGGTCGCGCTGTCGACCACGGTATAGCCGGCGACGACCGCCTCGGCGCGCTGCGACGGCGCGATCCAGACCGCGTCGAGGCCGAAGGTCGGATCCTTGACCGCGCGGCCGTCGACCCGGTCGAGCAGGTCGCCGCTGTCGAGCGCGAGCAGGTCGTCGGGCCAGACCTCGTCCTCGGCGACGACGACGCCGGCGACGGTGATCCGGTAGGCGTTGGGCGACAAGGTGAGCTCGTCGCGCACCCGCACCAGAGGCACGACGAAGCCGAGCTCGCGCGACAGCTGGCGGCGGATGCCGGTGATCCGGGTCATCAGCGGCGCGCCCTTGCGCTCGTCGACCAGGCCGACCAGGCCGAAGCCGAGCTCGAGGCCGAGCGCGGCATCGTCGGAGACCTCATCCCACCCGATCGCGCTCGGCGGCGCGGTCGGCACCGCTTCGGCGGCGACCGCCTCGGCCGCTTCCCTGGCGCGGGCCGTCTTGCGCAGCTTCCAGGCGATCGCGCCCGCCACCGCGGCGGCGGGCAGGATGATCAGGTGCGGCATGCCGGGCAGCACGCCGAGAATGGTCAGGATCGCGGCGACCGGGGTCCAGGCGCGGGCCGAGCCGAACTGGCTGGTGATCTGGCCGGACAGGTCGAAGGGCGACGAGACGCGGGTGACGATCGACGCGGCGGCGATCGACAGCAGCAAGGCGGGGACCTGCGCGACCAGCGCGTCGCCGATCGCGAGCAGGATATAGGTGGAGGCGGCCTCGCTCAGCGACAGGCCGTGGCTCAGCGTGCCGAGGATCAGGCCGCCGATCACGTTGATCACCAGGATCAGCACGCCGGCGACCGCGTCGCCCTTCACGAACTTGGAGGCGCCGTCCATCGACCCGTAGAAATCGGCTTCGGTCGCCACCTCCTGGCGGCGCAACTTGGCCTCGTCCGGCGTCAGCAGGCCGGCGTTCAGGTCGGCGTCGATCGCCATCTGCTTGCCGGGCATGGCGTCGAGGGTGAAGCGCGCCGAGACTTCGGAGACGCGGCCCGCGCCCTTGGTGATGACCACCAGGTTGATGATCATCAGGATCATGAAGACGAAGATGCCGACCGCATAATCGCCGCCGATCAGGAAATTGCCGAACGCCTCGATGACATGGCCGGCCGCGTCCGATCCCTCATGGCCGCTGACCAGCACGACCCGGGTCGATGCGACGTTGAGCGCCAGCCTGAGCAGGGTCGCGAACAGCAGGACGGTCGGGAAGGAGGAGAAATCGAGCGGCCGTGCGACGTTCAATGCGACCATCAGCACGGCGAGGCTGATCATGATGTTGGTGATGAAGCCGAGGTCGAGCAAAGCGGCCGGGACCGGCACCACCATCAGCATCACCAGCAGCAGGGTGGCGATCGGCAGCACGGCGCCGCGGCCGGCGCTCAGCCAGACCGTGCGGTTCATCGCGAGCTGGCTCATTCGACTTCTCCCAGCTGCGCGAGCATCAGATAAGCGAGCCGCGCATATTGCGGCTGGACGGTCGCGCGCGGCCGGGCCCGGTCGGTCATTTCGGTGCTCGCCATTTGCAGCTCGCGCGCGAAGGCCGGCCGCGTCGGCCGGCTCGGCACTCCGTCGCCCTCGATCCGGGCGGCGAAGCGGTTGCGGATCTCGGCGAAGCTGCGCGGGCTGCCGCTGCGGTCGTAGAAGACGTTGCGGTTCGAGCGCGCCGCGGCCGGCAGCAAGGGCGCCGCGGCCGCGCCGGGATTGGCGTCATGGGCCTGGAGGAAGCGGGCGGCGCCGGCGGCGCCGAGGAAATGGGCGAGATAGAGGTCAACCGGCTCGGCGGCGCGGCCCAGCCTGGCCTCGAGATAGCGGCCATTGTCCGACGCGAATTCGGCGGCCATGGCGGACGCCGCTTCCGGCTGCCGGCGCAAATCGAGGATCGCCTGGCGCATGCCCGGATCGGCGACATAATAACGGCCATTGGCGCCGCGCCGGATCGCGTCGGACGCCCAGCCGAGGCCATGTTCGGCGCCGTGCTGCTTGACCGTGCTCAGCCAAGTCTGCTCGATGAACTGATAGAGGCCGGTCGCGCTCGACGTGCGGGCGCGCGCGTTGGGATTGAAGCTGCTCTCGATCCGCGCCTGGCTCAGCAGATAGTCGAAGGCGACGCCGGTGCGGGCCGACGCGACCTGGATCGCGGCGGTCACGCGATCGCGTCCGCCGTCGAGCTGCGCTCTTCCCAAAGTCGTCGGAATCATGACGTCCCTTTCCTTCCGGGACGTTCATCGCAAGGAGCGTGCCAAGTGGCCGCTTTCTTCCCCTCCCTGAGTACAGGGAGGGGCTAGGGGTGGGTCGGTCTCAACCTGGAGAGACTATTCGACAACGCACCCACCCCCGGCCCAGTGGGCCGGCGGACTATGCCCCGCATAGTCCTTTGGATCCGGCCCACTCTGCGTGCAGGGAGGGGAGGGACCAGTGTCACCGATGCGCCGGCTGATAGGTCATCGCCGGCTCGCCGCGCATGGCGGAGACGGCGTCGATCCGGCGGCGGATCCGGTCCGTCAGAAAATTGACTCGAACCTGCGCGGCATGGGCCAGCGCCGAGAGGTTGAGCAGCCGCTCCTTCGCGTCCGGGCTGGACGCCAGGTCGCCATCGGCGCGGGCCGCGGCGACCGCGGCGGCGAGGCCGCGGCAGGCTTCGTCGAGCGCGCCGAGGTCGTTGCCGTCGAGCGCGTGGATCAGGGCTTCGTGGCAGGCGGCCAGGCGATCGAGGCTGGCGAGGCTCATCAGCGCGGCAGATCGCTGGCGAGCATGCGCTCGGCGATGCGGTCGGCATCAACGCGATAGCGGCCCTCGGCGATGGCGGTGCGGATCGCCTCGACCTTGGCGCCGTCGACCGGCGCGCCCTGGCCGGCGATCTCGAGGACCGCGCTCTCGACCTGGCCCTGGCGGGGCGCGCCCTGCGGCGTGATCGCAGCGACCGGAGCGCCCTTGTCGGCGCGGTCGATACCGACCCGCTTCGGCCCGCTCTGTCCAATCCCGTCGATCATCGCTTCGATCCTTTCCAACGCGCGCGCGCTGCAGCCTATGGGACCAATAACGGCTGGATTAGGACTTAATTAAATCCGGGCAAGGTGACCCGGCCGTCGGCGCGGACCATGCCGAAAACCGGCGCCGAACGGCGCTCGGTCCGGACCCGGATCCGGTCGCCCGGGGCGCCGTCCTGCTCGGCGACGGCGAGCGTGCTTACCGAGAAGGCGCGGCCGACCGCGATCAGCTCCACTTGGTCGCCGCGGCGGACCACCGGCTCGGGCCGGACCGCCGCAACCTGCGGCACAGCTGCATTTGCGTGGTTGGCGCCGCCGCCGGCGAGCGGCACGCGGATCCGCCAGCCGATCGCCTGGCACTGGACGGTGACGGCGCCGCCGATCGGATCGCCGATCTGGGCCGGCTGCGGGCAGGGCGCAAGCCGGAGCCGCCGGTCGAGCCGGGTAGCGGCGCCGCCGGCTTCGCCCATCGGAGCGCCGAGCACGGCGGCGATCCGCTCGTCGAGCAGGTCGAGATTCTCGAACTGCTGCGCGAGCGCAGGCGTGGCGCACAAGGCGGCCGCCGGGATCAGGTGTCGGAAAATCGTCGTCATCATGCGCACTCCACGGATTTTGGCGGAGCGCTGCAAAGCTTGTGCCAGATCAGCGAATGCGTAGCGTGATCACCTGATCCTGCGGGCCTTCGGCCGAGGCCGAGATCGCGATCGCCGACGCGGGCAGCCCGCCCTGCTGTAGCGCCCGGGCGACGGCAGCGGCGCGGGCGGCGCCAAGCTCGAAACGGTCGAGCCGGCCCGCGCTTTCGCTGCTGCCGCGGCTGACGATCTCGACCCGTCGTTCGGCCAGCCGCCGGCCCTCGGCTGCGAGCCGCAGCCGCGCCTCTGGCCGGAGCACGGCCTCGCCCGGTTCGAACAGCGCGGCGGCGCGATAGGCGCTTGTTGGCGCCGAAGCCGCGCGCGCCGGCGCGGCGTCGACCGCCTTCGGCCGCGCCGATTCCATCGCGTGCAGCAGCACGAAGCAGCCGAGCAGCAGCAGGATCAGGTCGGCGAAGCTCATCGCCCAGCGCGGAACCGGGATCGTCGTCATCCGGCCCGCCGCAATTGGCGCTCGCGCCAGGACTGCTGTTCCCGTTCTTCCGCCCGCGCCAGCGCGACCAGCCGGTCGACGGTGCGCTTCTGCCACTGCGCCTCGGCCTGCGACAGCCGCTCGAGCCGCGAGGCGATCGGGCCGGCGACGACGAAGGCGATGACGAGGCCGTAGAGCGTGGTCAGCATGGCGATCGCCATGGCCGGGCCCATTGTTGCGGGATCGCTCATCCGCGCGAACATCGCGACCAGGCCGATCACGGTGCCGATCATGCCCATCGCCGGCGCGACCTCGGCCGCATGGCGCCAGAAGCCGATCGCGGCCGCATGGCGGGCGCGGCGGTCGTCCAGCTCCTCCTGCGCCCAGGCGGCGAAAATCTCGCTGCCGCGCGCGTCGGCGAGCCGGCAGGCGGCGCGATGGACGAAGTCGACCGGCGTCTTCACCCAGTCGGCGCAGACGATGCCCTTATATTCGGAGAGGCTCTGGATCTTGCAGACCGCGCGCTGCGCGATCGCGGCGTCGCGCGCGGGGCGCGCCCGGACCAGCGGCAGCAGCGCGCCCAAAGCACGGCCGGCGTCGCGGCCGGTCGCCGGAAGCAGGCTGGAGACGAAGGTGCCGCCGGCGACGAGGGACAGGGCCAGAGGGTCGAAAAACTGATCCAGTACGCCGATCATTCCGTCCCTCCAGCCCCCGGCAATTTTTTGCCGCTCCCGGCAGAACATTGCCGGTTTCACCCCTGTCCGGACGGCGCGCAGTACCGGCCGGACCTGATCGCGACGATTTGGCACGATCGTTGCTTGGACGTGTGGGGATACGCCCTTGCCGTCAAAATAACGACGGATCGGGGCAAAGATTTAGGAGCTCGAAATGGCACAGGGCGAAAGCCTGTTCGGCATCCACGGCACGGCGCTGACGCTGCGGTCGCAGCGTCTGTCGCTGCTTGCCTCCAACATCGCCAATGCGGCGACGCCCGGCTATCGCGCCCGCGACATCGATTTCGATCGCGCGATGGCGCTCGCGTCGCGCGGGCAGTCGGCCGAGAATGCGGCCGAAGGCGCCGTCGCCTATCGCGTCCCGATCAATCCGTCGGTCGACGGCAACACCGTCGAGCTTTCGACGGAGCAGACGCTCTTCGCGGAGAATGCGGTCCAGTACCGCACCACCCTGTCCTTCCTGGAAGGCCGGATCTCGACGATCCGCCGCGCTCTCAAGGGAGAATGACGATGAACCGTCCCTTGTCGGTGTTCGACATTTCCGGCCGCGCCATGTCGGCGCAGCTGGTCCGCCTGAACGCGACCGCATCCAACCTCGCCAATGCCGGCTCGCTGTCGGGAACCCGCGAAGGCGCGTTCCGCGCGCTGCGGCCGGTCTTCCGTTCGGTCGAGGACCGGCCCGGCGTCGCCACCGTGACCGTCGAGAGCGTCGTCCAGTCGCGCAACGAGCCGACCCGCCGCCACGACCCCAACCATCCGCTCGCGGATGCCAATGGCGACGTCTGGGAAGCTGGCGTCGATAGCGCCGCCGAGCTGATCGATATGGTCGAGGCGGCGCGCCAATATCAGAACAATGTGCAGGTCCTTCAGACCGCCAAGACCCTCACCCTCGACACGATAAGGCTCGGCCAATGACGACGATCGGCTCCACCACTTATGATCCCGGCACACCGACCACCCGCGCGACGGGGGCCGGCATGATGGATCACAACGATTTCCTGCGGCTGATGACGGCGCAGCTGACCACCCAGGATCCGTTCAACCCGGTCGACAATACCGAGATGGTCGCCCAGATGGCGCAATTCTCGCAGGTCGCCGGCATCGCCGAGATGAACCAGAGCCTGCAGCAGATCGCCGCCTCGCTGGGCGGCAGCCGGCTGTCCGATGCGGCGAGCTGGATCGGCCACAACATGCTGGTCGAATCCGAGGTCGCGACGCCCATGGTCGACGGCACCTATGCCGGCGAGTTCGAGCTCACCGACGATGCCGAGCAGGTGACCATCAACTTCGTCGACGGCAGCGGCAATGTCGTCCACAGCGAGACGCTGGGCGCGCAGGCCGCCGGCACCGTCGCCTTCAGCTGGGACGGCAAGAACGAAGCCGGCGAAGCCGTCGCCGGCGGACCGCTGCGGCTGGTCGTCAACGCCACCCAGGACGGCCAGATCAATCAGCCGACCACTGCAACCTGGACTTCGATCGGCGGCATCCAGTCGCCGGCAAACGGCGGCGAGAGCCGTCTCGTCACCGGCCTGGGCCTGCTTGCGCCCGACGCCGCCATCCGCCTCGCCTGAACCCATTTCCAAGGGAGACCCACCATGTCCTTCTACACTTCGCTCTCCGGCCTTCGCGGCGCCCAGACCGACCTGTCGACGATCTCGAACAATATCGCGAACGTCGGCACGATCGGCTTCAAGCGCAGCCGCGCCCAGTTCGGCGACATCATGCCGGCCTCCAAGGCGACCGCCGGCCAGGGCACCCGCCTCAAGAGCATCGAGCAGCAATTCACCCAGGGCGGCTTCGAAGCCTCGGCCCGCGACCTCGATCTCGCGATCAACGGCAGCGGCTTCTTCGTCACCCGCGACGCGCTGACCGGCGGCACCACCTTCTTCTCGCGCAACGGCTCGCTCGCGATCGACGGCCAGCGCTATCTGGTCGACGCCAATGGCGGCTACGTCCAGGTCCTGCCGGTCGACGCCGAAGGCTATGTCACCGCGACCGGCCTCGCCGCGGCGCGCAACATGCAACTGCCGCTGACCGCCGGCGTGCCGCGCGCGACCACCTCGATCGACATCGAGCTCAACCTGCCGCCGACCGCGGACAAGCCGGCCGACCGCCCAGTCTACGGGCCGACCAGCCCCTATGCGTTCGATCGGCTCGATCCGAACAGCTACAATTATGCGCAGCAGCAGGAAGTCTATGACAGCGAGGGCAACGCCCACAGCGCCACCCTCTATTTCGTCCGCACCGGCTCCGTCGCCGCGGGCGATGCCGCCGACACCTGGGACGTGCACATGTTCGTCGGCAGCGAGGAGGCTTCGGCCGATCCGGCCGCGGCCACGCCCGAGCCGCTCGAGCTGACCTTCGACGCGACCGGCGCCCTGACCTCGCCGACCGCCGGCACGCCCTTCTCCAGCGTCTTCCCGGCCGGCGCCTCGGCGCCGATCGCGATCACGCTCGGCTTCGGCCCGGCGACGGCGCAGGCGGTCGGCGCGTTCAGCGTCTCCTCGATCGATCAGGACGGCATCGCCTCGGCCAAGCTGTCCGACATCTCGATCGGCGAGGACGGCCTGATCACCGCCAGCTTCACCGACGGCTCGACCCAGGCGCTCGGCAAGCTGATGCTCGCCAACTTCTCCAATCCGGGTGGGCTTCGCCAGCATGGCGACGGCCGCTGGACGGTGACCGGCGAAAGCGGTCCCGCCCAGATCGGCGAGGCCGGCTCCGACGCCTTCGGCCGGATCCAGTCGGGCGCGCTCGAGCGGGCCAATGTCGACATCACCGAGGAGCTGGTCGCCCTGATCGCTGCGCAGCGCAATTTCCAGGCGAATGCGAAGGCGATCGAGACCGCCAACCAGATGGATCAGTCGATCATCAACATGCGCAGCTGAGGCTGATCGAGGCACGAGGAACTAGGCCATGGACCGTCTGATCCACACCGCTTTGTCCGGGATGCGCGGCGCGATGTCGCGGCAGACCGTGATCGCGAACAATCTCGCCAATGCGAACACGACCGGCTTTCGCGCCGAAATGTCCGCGGCGCGGTCGCTGTGGGTCCGCGGTCCGGGGCTCAACGCCCGCGCCTCCGCCTCGGAAGAGGTCGTCTCGGCCAATATGGCCGCCGGCACGGTCAGCGCGACCGGCCGCGATCTCGACATCGCCATGGCGGGTGACGCGATGCTCGCGGTCCAGGCCGAGGACGGCAGCGAGGCCTATACTCGCCGCGGCGACTTGCAGGTCGCCGCGAGCGGGCTCGTCACCACCGCCGACGGCCGTCCGGTCCTCGGTGAATCCGGCCCGCTGACCCTGCCGCCCGCCGATGCGATCCGCATCGGCGAGGACGGCGTGGTCTGGGTCGTGCCCGCGGGCGGCGATCCCAATGTCCCGCAGCAGATCGACCGGCTGAAGCTCGCCAGCCCGACCGGTTCGCGCATCCGCAAGCATGTCGACGGCCTGTTCCGGGTCGAAGGCAATGGCGCGCTTCCGACCGACCCGCAGGCGCGCATCATTCCGCGCAGCCTCGAAGGCTCGAACGTCCAGACCAGCCAGGCGCTGATCGAGATGATCGAGGCCAGCCGTTCCTGGGAAACCCAGGTCCAGATGATCACCCAGGTGCGCGACATGGATACGGCCGCTGCCGACCTGATGCGCCTGCCGAGCTAGATATTACGAGAGAAGGAAGACAGTCATGTCGATCTCTGCACTCCACGTCGCCCGCACCGGCCTCGACGCCCAGTCCGAGCGGATGCGCGTCATCGCCAACAATCTGGCAAACGTGAACACGACCGGCTTCAAGCGCGACCGCGCCGAATTCGCGACCCTCGCCTATCAGATGGTCACCGCGGCGGGCGCGCGCTCGGCCGGCGACAATCAATATGCGACCGGCCTCAATCTCGGCACCGGCGTCCGGATCACCGGCACCGGCCGGGTGACCACCCAGGGTGCGATGAACACGACCAACAATCCGTTCGACCTCGCGATCGAGGGCGATGGCTTTTTCCAGGTCGCGCTGCCGGACGGCACCACCGCTTATACCCGCGCCGGCAATTTCCACGTCTCGTCGGAGGGCAAGCTCGTCACCAATGACGGCCTGCCGGTCCAGCCCGAGATCCAGATCCCGGAAAACGCCCAGGCGGTCACGATCGGCACCGACGGCACCGTCTCGGTGACCGTGCAGGGCCAGGCCGAGGCGTCCGAGGTCGGCAAGATCGAGCTCGCCCGCTTCGTCAATTCGGCGGGCCTGCAGGCGACCGGCAACAATCTCTATATCGAGACCGCCGCGAGCGGCACCGCCCAGACCGGCGCCGCCGGGCTGGAGGGCCGCGGCCAGATCCGCCAGGGCACGCTCGAGGCGTCGAACGTCAATGTCGTCCAGGAGCTGGTCGACATGATCGAGACCCAGCGCGCCTATGAAATCAACTCGAAGATGGTCCAGGCCACCGACGAGATGCTGCGCAATGCGAACCAGCAGCTTTAGGCCTCAAACCCGGTCCCAAGGTGGCCGTGACGGGTTGGCATTTGTCGTCCGGCTAGAAGTGAGGAGTGAACGATGACCGTTCATCGTGAACGACGAGCGCCGACGTCCGGTCGGCAAAGGACAGCCCGCCGCTTCGCGGTCGGCCGGGGAGACCGGCTGGGGGCGTCGAGCACCTTGGCCGGACAGCCCGGTCCGGCCGGCGGCACTCTCCTGCCCAGCCG
>JAYRLF010000463.1:1934-2979 GCA_041905385.1 Allosphingosinicella sp. | reverse complement strand
AGGAATCGGTGTCGGCGCACTGTCCCGTGAATATTTCAACGCCCGCAAAGCCGAGCTCGAGGTCGGCGATCAGGTCCTCCGGCGCCTCGAGGCCGACCGAAAGCCTCAGCAGATCGCCGCCGATCCCGGCCTTGGCCTGGGCCTCGGGCGGCATGCCGCGATGGGTCATGGTCGAGGGCAGGCAGATCAGGGTCGCGTAGCTGCCGAGCGAGGCGGCGAGCGAGATCAACTGGAGACGCTGGGAGAAGGCCTTGGCCGCGGCGGCGCCGCCCTTGACCCGGAAGCTCAGCATGAAGCCCGGCCCGCCTTGCTGGCGCGCCGCCAGCGCATGATCGGGATGGCTGGCGAGGCCGGGAAAGATCACCTCCTCGACCTTGGGATGCGCGGCAAGCCAGTCGGCGACGGCGATCGCGGTCGCCTCCTGGCGGTCGATCCGGAGCGGCAGCGTCCTGAGACCGCGCAAAGTCTGCCAGGCGTCGAAGGCGGGGCCGGTGAGGCCGGCGGCATTGGCCCACCAGGCGGCCTGCTCGACCAGCTCCGGCGTCGCCGCCAGCAGGGCGCCGCCGATCAGGTCGGAATGGCCGTTGAGCGCCTTGGTCGTCGAGTGGACGACGATGTCGCAGCCGAGCGCAAGCGGACGCTGCCGGCAGGGGGTCGGCAAGGTGTTGTCGACCGCGACCAGCGCGCCCGCCGCCTTCGCCTCCCCGGCGCGCCGAGCGATATCGACGATCCGCAGCAATGGATTGCTCGGCGTCTCGAGCCAGACCAGGAAGGGGCGCCGCGCCATCGCCGCCGCGAACGCCTCGTCGTCGCGCTGGTCGACGAACAGGGCCTCGAGCTTGCCCTTGTCCGCCAGGCCCTGGATCAGCCGGAAGGTGCCGCCATAGCAATCGTGCGGCGCGACCACGGTCGCTCCGCCGGGCACGAGCAGCAGCGCGAGCATCGCCGCCGCCTGGCCGGAGCCGGTGACGACCCCGCCGGCCGCGCCCTCGAGCTCGGCCAGCGCCTCGGCGAGCAGGTCGCGATTGGGGCTGGCGGTGCGGGC
>JAYRLF010000463.1:0-1924 GCA_041905385.1 Allosphingosinicella sp. | reverse complement strand
CAGGGGCGGCGTCACCGAGCGCTGGGCGTCGACCCGCACGCCGGCCGATGCGACCACGGTCGCGGGGTCGCGACTTCGATCCGTCTTCGGGGGCTTCGGAGTCACGCAGCGCCCTCCAGGAAGGGGGCGACCAGCTCGGACAAGGTGTCGGCCTGCTTGAGGAACATGTCGTGGCCGTAGAGCGAGGGCAGCAGGTGCAGCTCGCTCGGGCCGCCGAGCCGGTCGGCGAGGGCCTCCAGCTGCGCGGCCGGGACGAGCTGGTCGGTCTCGGCGCCGATCACCAGGGTCGGCAGCCTGATTTCCTCCGGATCGACGCGGTGGCGATCGATCGACGCGGAGAGGCTGAGGAAGCGGTGCGGCGACATCACCGTGCGATAGGCGTCGCCGCGCGCCTTCAGATAGGCGCCGGGTTCGGACTGGCTGAGCACCGGCGCGTCCTCGATGCCGCCGGCGAAGCGGGCCTCGAACTCGGCCGGCGTGCGATAGGTGAGCATGGCGAGGCCGCGCGCGATCGACAGCGCCTCGACGCCGCTGCCGCCCTGGAGGCCGAGCGCCACGACCCGGCGCTGCAGCTCGCGGATCGCGGTCGCGGCGGGATGCGGGGCCGCGCCTGCGGAGACCACCACCAGCCGCTCGGCCCGGTCCGGGAAATGCTGGCCGAGCGCGAGCGCGGTCATTCCGCCATAAGAAGCGCCGACGATCGCATGCGCCCGCTCGACTCCGATCGCGTCGAGCGCCGCGACCACCACCTCGGCCTGGTCGTGGCTGGTCGGCGCGATCAGGCCGGTCTCGTCCGCGGCGAAATCCACGCCGAGGATGCGATAGGCGCGCGGATCGATCGCGCAGCCGGGACCGACCAGGCCCGGCCACCAGCCCGCCGAGCCGTCCGGCTGCGTACAGGGGAATCGATCGGCGGAGATGCCGCCGAGCACGACCACGACCGCCGCGTCGGGCGCGCCGTAGAGGCTGGCGCGGACCGAAGGACCGAGCCGGAACAGGCGATCCGGAAGCCATGCCTCGAACGAGACGGGAGGCGGCAGGCGGCGCTCGATCGGCGCCGGCCGCGGGCTTGCCGACCTCTTGGCCGGACCCCTGGCTTCCCCCTTGATCGCGACAGACAGACTCATCGCCACTTCCTTTTCGTGGACGATGCTGCCGTGGGACCCGCTTGGTTGCCGGACCGGCCGCATCGCCCAGCTAACTGGACTGCCACCTTGCCCGGGTTGGGCAGGTTGGCGTGGGCCCCGAAGGCCCACTCTTGATGCTTCGCCCCCGCTTATCGCAGCGAAGGCTTGCCAATTCCCTACCATGGGCGCGCCGGATGACAAAGCGGCGACGCTGCACTGCGGAATTTTGGGAAAATTTTGCTCCGGGGCCGCGATGCGACATTCAACATTCCCGCCGAAGCCGGAATCCCGCTAGGCTTTACGCGTCAAAATCACGGAAAAGGACGTCCGGCAGGCGATGAACGACATCAATTTATCGGCCTTGGCCGGCTTCGCCTGCACCCTTGCTGATGCGGCCCGCGCGGTCACCGTGCTGGCCGCCAGCGCGGTCCAGGAGATTGAGGACAAGGGCGCGGGCCTGGGCTTCGATCCGGTCACCGCGGCCGATCGCGGCGCCGAGCGGGCGATCCGTGCGCTGATCGAGGCCGGCCATCCCGATCACGGCATCGAGGGCGAGGAATATGGCAGCCGGGCCGGCGCCGGCCGGTTCGTCTGGAGCCTCGATCCGATCGACGGCACCCGCGCCTTCATCTGCGGATTGCCCGGCTGGACGACCTTGATCGCGCTGCTCGAGGAAGGGGCGCCCGTGATCGGCCTGATCGACGCGCCGATGGTCGGCGAGCGCTATCTCGGCGACGGCGCGGGCAGCAGGCTGATCACGGCCGGCGGCGACCGCGCGCTGCGGACCAGCGGCTGCC
>JAYRLF010000462.1:0-2992 GCA_041905385.1 Allosphingosinicella sp. | reverse complement strand
GTCGCCCGCGCCGGAGATGATCCGATAGGCGCCGTCGCTTTCGGCGCGGCCGTCGAAGCGGACGCTCTCGATCGCCGCCAGCGTGCCGGCGACGAGGTCGAGCCGCTGGCCGGCGCCGACATTGCCGTCGGCCATGGTCAGGTCATAGTCGAAACCCTCGGACACGATGAAGCCGCCATATTCCTTGGTCAGGCCCGACAGCAGCACCACCACCTCGACATTGGCGAAGCTGTCGGCGGCGAAGGCGAAGGCGTTGGCGCCCTCATGGTCGCCGCGCAGCGCGATGCTGTCGATGCCACCGCCGCCGTCCACGCGGTCCGTGCCGTCGATGTTGCGGTCCGCGCCGAAGAAGAAGCCGTCATTGCCGGCGCCTCCCTTCAGCGAGTCGGCGCCGCGGCCGGCGAAGATTCGAAAATGGCCGTCATTCTCGGCGCTGCCATCAAAGGTTAGCGACTCGCCGAGCCGCAACGTGCTCGCCGAGACGGTCAGCACGGCGCCCGCGCCGACATTAGCGTCGCGCGTCGCCAGCACATATTGGAGCGGGTCCGGGACGGTGAGGCCGAAGCGGCTGTCGTCGCCGGGAAGGACCAGCAGCACCTCGATCCCGGTGAGAGTGCCAAGCGTGAGCCCTGGATATTGGCCCTGCAGCGCCAGCGTGTCGACGCCCTCGCCGCCATCGACAAGGTCGAGCCCGTCATACTGACTGCCGAAATAGAGGCCGTCATTGCCCGCGCCGGCCCGGGCCTCGTCCTTGCCGCCGCGCTGGAGGAAGAGCCAGTTGGCCGCATCGTTGCCGAGCACGAGGTCATCGCCCGCGCCGGCGATCGCCTCTTCAATGACCGCGCCGTAGGCGATCGAGATCCGCTCCGAGAGGCCGCCGCCGCTCGAGAAGCCACCCTGGTTGAGGTCGATCTTGCTTCCGTTCGAAAATCCCGAAAGGTCCAGCCTGTCCCGGCCGCCGGCATCCCAGATAGTGAAAATCGAATTCGGCGTGACATTCAGGTCGAACGCGTCGCGGCCGGCATTGGCGTTGAAGCCGTAGACAGTGTCACCGGTGCGGGTAGCGAGATTGGCGCCATAGATCGCCTGGAGCGCGGCGACGTCAAAGAGGAGGGGCGTCGCTCCGAACCAGAAGCGGCTTCCCTCCTCATGATCCGCGCCGGTCTTGGCGGCCGCCCAATAGGACATGACTGTGTACTGAGCGCTGTCCTGCTGGAAGAGCGCCTGGGATTCATAATTGGCGCTGTCGCCATTGTACGGGCCGGGATGATCGATCCCGAGCGCGTGCAGGAGCTCGTGCATCAGCTTGCGCGAGTTGGAATCGCCGAGTCCCCAATCGCCCTGGACGGCGGCGCGATACTGGTTGACCACCAGCTCGCCGCCGAATATTTCGTCGACGCCGTTCGGGTCCTCGACGGTCCAAAGCTCGGTCAACGCCCCCCAGAAGGGCGCGTTGAAATAATTGATATTGTAAAGGCTGATCCGTTCATTGCCCGCGCCGGGCGCGAGCCCGTTATCGGGAAGGTTGACGAAGCTGATGTTGGCGACGTCGGAGATCAGCTCCAGCGACCGCGCGACGGACTCGCGCTGAGCCACCGAAAATGTGCTGAAGCCGGGCGGACTGCCGAGATGCGCGGGCGGCACCTGATAAAAGGAATAAGCGACCGGCTGGCCGGATGGCCAGGCGTCCCCCCAATTGGTCAGCTGCGCGACGATCTGCTCGACCGTCCAGATCGGCTTGTCCGCCATGATCCCACCTCTTCGCAAAGCGATACACGGCCCGCTTGCTCGGGCGATTGATCGCTTTTGCGCAAAATGAATTCAGCCGATCGGCCGAATTCCGGCGCCATCTTCAACGATGAAGGAAATGGCGCGAGTGACGGGGCTCGAACCCGCGACCTCCGGCGTGACAGGCCGGCGCTCTAACCAACTGAGCTACACCCGCGTGAGGCAGGCGGGCGAGGTAGTGGAGCCCTCGGAGCCTGTCAAGCGAGCGGGAGCGAAACATTTTTTGGGCGGTGGAACGAGGTTACGCTGGCGCGACACCGAGCCAAAATCACTCTAACCTTGGCCGTCCCGCGTCATCGGCCGCGCATCCTCGTGATGCTCGTGGACCAGCGTGCCTTCCTCGAACAGGAAGCCGGCAATATCTGGCTTTCCGGCCGCGTCGAGGATGGTCCGGAAGATGATCAGCAGCGGCACCGCGAGCAGCGCTCCCGTCGTTCCCCAGACCCACGCCCAGAAGCTCAGGGCGAGCAGGATCATCAGCGGATTGATCGTCAGCCGCCGCCCGACGACGAGCGGCGTCACGAAATTCGCCTCGACCAGGTGGATGGCGATGAAGCTGATCGCCGGCAGCAAAGCATACCAGGGATCGGTGAAAGTCATCAGGCCGCCGAGCCCAAGGAGAAGCGCCGAGGCGATCGGGCCGAGATAGGGAATGAAATTGAGCACGGCGACGATGCCGCCCCACATCAATGGGGTCGGCATGTCGAGCAGATAGAGGATCAGGGCGACCACGGCGCCCATGCCGACATTCACGACCGTGATCGTGCCGAGATAGGCCGAAGTCGCGTCGACCACCTGCTGGATCACCCGGGCAGTCGTCATCGCGCCGTCGAAGCTGGCACGGGTGGTGATGGTGCGCTTGCGCATCCGGGTCCAGCCGGACAGGAAGAAGAAGATCACCAGCACCGCGAAGAACATCTGGATCGCCGCGAACGGCGCCGAGCTGGCGATGATCTGCAGCAGCGAGTTGGGCGGCTCGACCCGGACCGCCTGCGGCGCCGCGCTCGGCGCCCGTCCGAACTCGCGGACAATATTGTCGATGAACCGCTCGAGCCGCGAGAAGACGTCGACGAGCGGATCGAGCGTCTCGCGCAGCTGGCCGATCCGCTCGGGCAGCATCTGGAACCATTCCATCGCCGGGAACAGGATCGCCGCGACCGCGGCATTGGCGACGACCAGGAACAGGATGATGCAGAACAAGGCG
>JAYRLF010000461.1:0-3002 GCA_041905385.1 Allosphingosinicella sp. | reverse complement strand
CATAGGGCGTCACCGTGTTCGCATAATCATTGCCGCCATAAAGGAAGATGCAGACCAGCGCCTTATAGTCCGCCGCGGTGGCGGCGGCCGCCTCGCCGATTGCGGCAAGGTTCATGGCGAAGGGCCCTGCCCCTCCCAGCAGCCCGAGGGCGGCGGCCCGCTTGAGGAAGGTCCGGCGGCTCTGGTCGCTCATCGCGCTTCCCTCCTCATTTCTGGGTCTGATATTCGGGCGCGGCGAGGACCAGCAGGATCGCCACATGGACCCGATTGGCGGCGCCATTGGCGGCGCTCGTCGAGATGCTGTCGACAGCCTGCCTGATGCTGGCCTTGGTCGTCGCGCCGAGCCCGGCGCCGAGCAGCAGGTCGACCTCGTCGACGAGCGCGGCGCTATTGTCGGCCTTGGTCAGGATGTCGCTGTAATTGGCCCGAAAATCGCCGGCGCCGCTCGCGATCAGCGACTGCATATAGTTGACGAAGGCGATCACCGACGGTTCGCTGGTGATCTGGAATTCCGGCGCGAGAAGGTTCGCCGAGGCGATCGCCGTATTGGGCGGCGTGTAGCCCGGCCGGAAGAAGTTGAAGACGCTGGGGCTACGGCCCGGGCTCTGGCCGAGCCGGTTGGCGGTCGAGCTGGTATTGCCGATCGCCCAGGCGCCGGACGGCGAAGTCGCCCCGAAGGCGCGCGCCCAGCCGGTCAGCCGCATGATCGGCTCGCGCAGCTTGCCGTAGCTCGGCGCGCCCGCGATCGCGTCGCTCCGGGCCTCGACGTCGAGCAGAATCGCCCGAACCACGGCGCGCAGGTCGCCGCGGACGCCGCTGCCATTATTCTCGAACACCGCGGCGATGCGCGCCACGTATGAGGGCGCCGGGTTGGACGTCACCAGATGCTGGATGAGCTGCTTCGACACGAACGGCGCGACGTTCGCGTGCGCGAAGATCGCGTCGAGGGCGATGCGCAGGCTGTTCGGGCCATTGGTGCCGGAGGCGATCGTCTTGCCGAGGAAGGTCTTGGCGCCGCTCTCATGCTGCGAGGCGGTATTGACCATCGGCCGGCGCATCCGGTCGGGCGTGGCGTTGTCCGTCGAATCGATGTTCCAGCCGGTGAAGACGCGGGCCAGGCCGGCGATATCGTCCTGCCCATAGGTTTCGATCGGCTGACCGCCGCTCGTCTGGACCGTCCCGTCCGGATTGAGCGCGACCAACCCGATCGTGAAAAGCTGCATCAGCTCGCGCGCATAATTTTCGTCGGGAAGCGCGCCGGTGCTCGGATTGGCCTTCCGGTTGCCGACGAAGGTCAGATAATGGCCCATCGCGACATTGGTGGAGACTTTCTCGATCAGCGTCCGGAAGTTGCCGAAGGCGCCGTCCCAGATCACGTCGACATAGGCCGCGGCCGCAAACTGGCGCCACGGCATGTCGAGCCCGTCGATGCCGACCACCAGGAAGGACAGCAACGCCATGCCGACGCGCTGGCGCAATTGATCCGGGCTTGCGATCAGCTGGCGCCACATCAGCGGATCGAAGCCGGTCTGGTTGGGGATGTTGGCAGGATCGACATAGCCGGCGGAAACCAGCCAATCCCAGTGCGAGATCTCCCGCGGCATCTGGAACTGCGCGTCGAGCCAGGCCTCGTAGCCGCCGCTGACGAGCTGCTCGATGCTGGAAGCGGTTGCGCCCATCGACGCCTGGTTGAGGAACCGGGCCGCCTGCGCCTTGGTCGGCAAGGGCAAAGCCGGCGCCTGCGGCGGCGCCGGCGGGGCCGGCGGCGCCGGGGTCGAGCCGCCGCCACCGCCGCCGCAGGCGGCGAGCGCGATCGACGCTCCGATTGCGATGGACGCCTTCCCGGTCGAAGCCCGGTCATCATCCGGGCACGACGGGTCGATCTCCCCCTCAACAGGAGGAGCACTCACATACTCACTCATGGCGGTCCCCCCCGGAACCTTATCGCGAGCTTACAGGCTCACGATTGAACTACGCCGCCATTCATATCTTCTAACCTCGATCTAACAAGTGCGTGAATTCCCGTAACCGATTGCAAATGCGGACCGATAAAGGCGCACGACTAAGGGGCGCCGCCGGCCGGCGGCGCCCCTCATTGTGTCATTGCGGGATTCAGTCGCGTTTTAGATCGCCGTGAAGCCGCGCTTCGACCGTCTCGAGCAGTCCCGACGAACGGTCGACCGGGAAAGGCGCGAGCTCGCCGTCCTGCGGCAGTCCGACCGCGAAGGCGGCCTGGGTCCGGCCCTCGCTGCCGTCCGGCAGCCGATAGCGCGCATCGGCGACGACGACCGGCAGCACCGATTCGTGCAAGGCAGCCTTGGGCAAGGCGATCGCCGCCTCGACCCTGGTGCCGTCGCCCGGCTCGATCGACTCCTCGGAGTCGATCAGCAGCCTTTCCATCTCGGTGGCGCGCTCCGCGCCGGCGGGGAACATCCAGGTCGATATCCGCACGTCCTCGGCCGAGACCGATCCGGTATTGCCGACGGTCAGCTCGAACTCGACGCGCGCATCGTCGCTGGTGGTGCCGGCCCGCAGCGGCCGCATCAGCATTTCCAGCCAGGGCCGGTTGCCGCGCGGCTCGGACGCCGCCGCCATCGCGTCGACATCCTCCCGGGCGGGCACGCCGACCGCCAGCGTTTCGACCGCCGGCGTCGCGTCGGATGCGATTGCCCGGCGGACGTCGGCCTCGGCGCGATCCATCGCCACGGGCTCGGCCGCGGCCGGAGTCGCGACCATGGCCGGCGCGACATAAGGGGCGACATAGGGCTGCGGCTCGATCGCCGGCGTGACCGGCGCCACCGCGACCGGCTCCTCATAATAATAGTCGACATCCTCGTCCGCGCGCCGGCGGCGCCGGAGCAGCAGCATCAAAGCGGCCAGGGCCGCGACGATGCCGAGACCGGCCGCGACCCACATCCAGGTCGGATTGGCGCTCTCGGCGGTAACCGCCTGATTCGGGACTTCGCCGCTGCCGGTGACCGGAACCGGCGTCGCGGTTGTCG
>JAYRLF010000460.1:0-3016 GCA_041905385.1 Allosphingosinicella sp. | reverse complement strand
GGCGAGGGTCGCCGCGCCTTTTCCTGATGCCTTCGGAATAGATCGCTTCGCGAATTTCAGTTCTCGGAACCTCTGCGTCTCTGCGTCTCTGCGCGAAACATCCCTTCTCCACTGTTGGCTGACGCCGGCAGGCGGCAGGAAGCCCGTACGCCCTCCCCAAGCTTGCCCCGTGGCGGCGTCCTTTCTATGACCCGCCGACTTCCTTTCCTGTCAGGATTCCCGTTCATGCTCGCTTCCTTCCGTCGTTCCGTCCGCACCTGGGCCGCGGGGGCGATCCTGCTGTTTGCGCTGATCGCGATCGTGGTGACGGGATTCGGGACCGACGGCATGGGCGGGCTCGGCGCGGTCGGCGGCGGCCAGACGAGCGAGGCGCTGGTCCGGGTCGGCGGGCAGAGCGTGACCGACCGCGAGCTCAATACGATCATCAACCAGCAGTTCCGCCAGGCGCGCACCCAGCAGCCGACGCTGGACATGGCGACCTTCCTGCAGGCGGGCGCGTTCGACGGGATCCTGAACCAGATGGCGCTCGGCGCCGCGATCCGGGCGTTCGGCGACGAGCAGGGCATGGTCGTGTCGCAGCGGATGATCGACCGCGAGCTGCTGAAGATCCCGCAGTTCCGGAATTTCTCGGGCCAGTTCGACATGAACGTCTTCCGCCAGGCGCTGGACCGCCAGGGTCTCGACGAGAATCAGGTCTATGAGGATATCGCCGATTCGCTGATGCAGCGGCAGATCATGCTGCCGATCGGCAACGGGCTGCGCACGCCCGACACGATCGCGCGCGAATATGCCAATCTGCTGCTCGAGCGGCGGCGCGGCGCGATCGGCGTGATTCCGGCGGAGCGGCTGTCGGCCGGGATCAACCCGACCCCGTCGCAGCTGACCGCTTATTACACCCGCAACCGCGGCCGCTTCACCATCCCCGAGCGGCGGGTGATCCGCTACGCGATGATCGGGCCGGAACAGCTCGGCGCCGCGGCGCAGGCGAGCGACGCCGAGATCGCCGCCTATTACCGCCAGAACCAGGCGACCTATGGGCCGCGCGAGACCCGCGACCTGCAGCAGATCGTGCTGCCGGACCGCAATGCGGCGACCGCGTTCGCCAACCGGGTCCGCGGCGGCACCCCGTTCGCCGACGCGGCCGCCCAGGCCGGGTTCAGCGCGCGCGACATCAATCTCGCCGGCCAGACCCGCCAGCAGCATAGCGAAGCGACCTCCGCCGCGGTGGCCAATGCCGCCTTCGGCGCCCAGCAGGGCGCGGTGGTCGGCCCGCTCCAGGGCTCGTTCGGTTTCTACGTGATCCGGGTCGAGCGGATCACGACGACGCCGGCGCGGCCGCTCGAATCGGTGCGCGCCGAGATCGCCGCCGCGGTGAGCCAGCGCAAGATCGCCGATGCGCTGGCCGCGGTGGTGACCCGGATCGAGGAGCAGGTCAGCGACGGCAACAGCCTCGAGGAGATCGCGCGGGCCGAGCGGCTGCAGCTCGTCACGACGCCGCCGATCACCGCCACCGGCCAGGTGCCGGGCCAGGTCTGGGCGGTGCCGCCCGAATTGCAGCCGCTGCTGACCGCCGCGTTCGAGATCGACCCGGAAAATCCCGAGCCTCTGGTCGAGCAGGTGACGCCGAACCAGCGCTTCGCTTTGGTCGGCATCGAGCGGGTGGTGCCGGCCGCGCCGCCGCCGCTGGCGCAGATCCAGGATGCAGTACGGATCGCCTTCATCCAGGAGACGGCGCTGGGCCGCGCCCGGACGGTGGCGCAGCAGATCGTCGACAAGATCAACCGCGGCATGCCGGCGGCGCAGGCCTTCGCCGAAGCCCAGAACGGGCTCGAGGCGCCGCGCAGCGTCGACATGCAGCGGCTCGAGATCAGCCGCGGCGGGCAGCAGGTGCCGCCGCCCTTGCTCGCCTTGTTCAGCCTGCCGCAGGGCCGGGCGCGGCTGCTGCCGGCGCCGAACGGGGCCGGCTGGTTCGTCGTCAATCACGTCCAGCGCACGCCGGGCGACGCGCGCACCCAGCCGACCTTGATCGCGACGACGCGGGCCGAGTTCAGCCAGTCGGCCGCGGTCGAGATGCAGCAGCAATTCGCCCGCGCGGTCGAGCGGCAATTGGGCGCCGAGCGCAATGCCGAGGCGATCGCCCGGGCGCGCCAGCAGCTGCTCGGCGACGCGACCCAATAGGGATCGAACCCGCCGCGCTTGACAGCGCACGATCCGTTCCGTACACGTTCCTCATACGTTCCAACGGGAGGGATGGATGCTGACGCGCAAGCAACACGAGCTGCTCGTGTACATCAACGGCAAGCTTGAGGAGAGCGGGGTCTCGCCCTCGTTCGAGGAGATGAAAGACGCGCTCGACCTCAAGTCGAAGAGCGGCGTCCACCGGCTGATCTCGGCGCTCGAGGAGCGCGGCTTCATCCGCCGCCTGCCGAACCGCGCCCGCGCGCTCGAGGTGCTGCGCATGCCGGACGGCAAGGGCGCGCCGGTGAGCGTGCCGACGACCGCCACCGCCACGCCGCCGCGCGCGGCCAACGACATTCTCGACATTCCGCTGCACGGCCGGATCGCGGCCGGCACGCCGATCGAGGCGCTGCAGGGCACCGACACCCTGCCCGTCCCCGCCGCTTTGCTCGGCCCGGGCGAGCATTATGCGCTCGAGGTGGCCGGAGATTCGATGGTCGAGGAGGGCATTCTCGACGGCGACTATGCGCTGATCCGCCGCCAGGACACGGCCCGCGACGGCGAGATCGTGGTGGCGCTGATCAACGAGGAGGAAGCGACGCTGAAGACCTTCCGCCGCGAAGGCCAGATGATCCGCCTCGACCCGGCCAACCGCCATTACGACCCGCAGCGCTACCGGCCCGACCAGGTCCAGATCCAGGGTCGTCTCGCTGGGTTGCTGCGGCGCTATTGAGAGTTTGCCGGAGGACGCCTGGCCGCTTCTTGGGCTGTTTTGATTTCGCGCAGAGACGCGGAGGCGCCGAGAGACCACGTCCATGTCCGATGTCGAAGCCCCGCC
>JAYRLF010000039.1:16271-17749 GCA_041905385.1 Allosphingosinicella sp. | reverse complement strand
TGCACCGTGATCGGCCGTTCCACGTTCCAAGCGATCTGGATCGCCTGCTCGGCCGCATCTTCGATATATCGCGACATCAGTCCCCTCCCTTCACCCGATCCGCTCGACCCGCG
Source organism: Allosphingosinicella sp. (assembly GCA_041905385.1). Lineage (GTDB taxonomy): Bacteria > Pseudomonadota > Alphaproteobacteria > Sphingomonadales > Sphingomonadaceae > Allosphingosinicella. The sequence goes on along the minus strand of JAYRLF010000039.1, from coordinate 17,636 downwards.
CCTTCTGGCGCGCATCGTGGGCGGCGTGCATCCCGCGCACCACCATTGCGGCCGCGAGGCGCCCGTTCCGGTACCAATCGTCCTCCAGCGGGATCGTCCCATTGGCGGTCTTCAGCTCGACGCCGCGGAACTGGAGGCCGCTCTTGCCGCTGTAGAAGAGCAGCTTCGCCTCGATCTCGCCCCAGCCCAGCGTTTGCGCCGCGCCCAGGCTGCGCACCACCAGGCCATGATCGCCGACGTCGATCATGATCTCGGGGTCGCGATAATCGGCCGCCCGCCGCGCCCAATACCAGGTCATCAGCACCAGCAGGCCGCCGACCAGCGCCGTCGCCCCGACGAAGGCCAGCGCCGGCACGGGGTCCTTTTCGAGCTCGCCGCGGACCGACCAGGCGATCGGAGCCAGCACCGCGAGATAGACGATCGCCGCCCCCAGGAAGAGCCGGCGGTGCGCCCGCGTCACCTCGGCGCGGGTCAGGCTCCAGGCGTGGAACGGCAGGGTCAGGCCGTCGGCGATCCGGATCGCCTGGCCCGTCACGGCGCGCTGCTCGCCGCTGCCGTTCAGCCAGTCCATCAGCGGCGGCCTCGCGGCCGCGTCGGCGTGATCGCCGCAGCAGGGATCGCATCTGCCATGGTCAGCCGATCCGCTCGATCCGCGCCTTCTGGCGGGCGTGATAATCGTCGTGCATGCCGCGCACGATCAACGCCGCCGCGGCCAGGCCCTGGCGGTAATATTCCTCGGTCAGCTGCACCCAGCCGAGCGGGCTCTGCACCCACAGGCCGGTGAAGTGGATGCCGCTCTTGATCGTGATCCAGATCGGCCGCGCCTCGATCTCGTGCCAGCGCATGCCATAGTCGCCGCCGGCGCCGCGAACGATGATGCCGTCGGCGCCGACGTCGACGGCAAGGCCCGGGTCCGCATATTTGCCGCTGCGCCGGATCCGCCAGCGCATGACCAGCCAGATCAGCAGCAGGCCCGCGAGCAGCAACGGTCCGGCGAATGCGAGGACCATTTCGTTCTCGCGGCCGCCCTCGATCATCGGCCCGATCAGGATGCCGCCGCCGAACAGAAGGTAGATGCCGATCGTGATATAGGCGAACTTGCGGTAGCGGCCGAGATATTCCTCTTTGGTGCAGCTGCGTGCGGTCAGCGGGAGGCTCTTCTTGCGCGCGATCGTCAGCGCATGCGAAATCGCCGGCTCGCTCTCGTCGGGATTGTCGAACCAGCCCACGCGCTTTCGTCCCCTCCTCAATCCGCCGGCGCGATCCCCGCTTTGTCCCGCTCGCGCGCCGCCGCCGCGCGGATCTTGCCGGCGATGATCGCTGCCGCGAGGTTGCGGCCGTTGCGATACCGTTCGTCCTTCAGCC
>JAYRLF010000039.1:0-16261 GCA_041905385.1 Allosphingosinicella sp. | reverse complement strand
GGGCTTTCCAGCCCCAGCCCGGTGAAGGTGACGCTGTCATTCTTGCCCACGACGAACCGGACCCGCGCCTCGATCTCGAGCCAGCCGACCCGCTGCGTGCCCGCCTCGTTGGTGAAGGCCACGCCGCCCTCGTCCGCCACGATCCGGATGCGGGGATCGCGATAACCGGCGAAGCGCGCCATCCGCGCCTTTCCTGCGACGAACAAGCCGAGCGGCGCGATCAGGATGAGCACCAAAGCGAAGGCGAGCACGCCGCCGCCTTCGTTCATCACCAGGAACAGGGCGAAGAGCAGGAACAGCATGATGACCAGTGCGCCGAGCCCGAGGATGTTGCGCTGCTGGTCGACCAGCTCCGACCGGGTCAGGCTGCGCGCCGTCACCGGCAGGGTCATCCGGGCGGCGAGCTTCTGCGCCTGCTCGACCGACTCCTCGACATGTCGGTCCGATCCGAACCAGCCCATTCTTGCCCCCCTCAGCCGATCCGCTCGACCTTCGCCCGCTCCCGCGCCTGCCGCGCTTGTTCCACGCCCCGCACGATCGCCGCTGCGGCAGTCCTGCCGTCGCTGTACCAGATGTCGTTGAGTTTCTGCGTCCCGAATCGGCTGTCCAGCTCGAGGCCCTCGAAATGAACGGTGCCGCGAAAGCGCACCAATGTGATCTCCGCCTCGACCTCGTCCCAGCCCAGATCTTGCCGGCCCGCCGGCGCGCTGATCGCGATGCCGTCGGCGCCCACCTCGATCGCGAGGCCGGGGTCGCGATAGGCGCGCGGCGCGCGCAACATGCGTTGGGCGAGGACGAAGCAGGTTCCGCCGACGATCAGTGCGAAGAACAGGATGAAGACCAGCATGTCGTTCCTGGTCTCGCTCCGCTGCTGCAGCGCGACCGCGACCATGAACAGGACGCCGACCGTCACCAGCACGGCCAGCAGGGCCAGGCGCGTCTGGTAACGCGACAAGATCGCGTCCCGGCTGCGGCTGGCCGCGACGACCGGCAGCGTCACGTTGCGGGCAAGGCCGATCGCGTCCGCCGCCGCCAGCTCGATCTCGTCCGCCTCGAAACGCATGGTCACGCCCCCGGCCGGGAAGCGGCGAATGTATCGGATGCGGCTGTTCCTGTGAAATCCTCCCTGTCGCCGAAGGCGATGGGGAGGGGACCGCCGGCGGAGCCGGTGGTGGAGGGGCATGGCGGCGCCGAAAGCCCCCTCCACCACTCCTTCGGGGCGGTCCCCCCATCCGCTTCGCGGACAGGGAGGATACTAACCCCTTCCGTCCCCGCCTCACTCTGGGCTAAGCGCTTGGAAAGCGTTGGGGACTTTCATGATTGTCGGCATCGATCTCGGCACCACGAACAGTGCCGTCGCCATCTGGCGCGACGGCAAGGCGGAGCTGATTCCCAACAGCCTCGGCGATCTGCTCACCCCGTCGGCGGTCGGCCTCTCCGACGACGGCGCCGTCTTGGTCGGCATGGCCGCACGCGAGCGCCAGTCGACCCATCCCCATCTCACCGCCACCGCCTTCAAGCGGCTGATGGGCACCCAGCAGCAGGCCGAGCTCGGCCGCAAGAGCTTCTCGGCCGAGGACCTGTCCGCGCTCGTGCTCCGCAGCCTCAAGGCCGACGCCGAGGCCTATCTCGGCGAGCCGGTCACCCAGGCGGTGATCACCGTCCCGGCCTATTTCAACGACCGCCAGCGCAAGGCGACCCGCCGCGCCGGCGAGATGGCCGGCTTCACCGTCGAGCGGCTGATCAACGAGCCGACCGCGGCCGCGCTCGCCCACGGCATCCACGACCGCGAGGACCGCCAGCCCTTCCTGGTCTTCGATCTCGGCGGCGGCACATTCGACGTCTCGATCGTCGAGATTTTCGAAGGCGTGATCGAGGTCCACGCCTCGGCCGGCGACAACCGGCTCGGCGGCGAGGATTTCAACGACATCCTCGTGTCGCTCGCCGCGTCGCGCCTGCCCGCGCTCAAGGACGAGATTTCGGACAGTCGCCTGAAAGAGGTGATGCGCGCCGCCGCCGAGCGCGCCCGCCGCGCCCTCACCAATGCCGATTCGACCGAGCTCGCCTTCATCTGGAACGGCGAACCGCACAGCGTCGCCGTCACCGCCGCCGAATTCGAGGAGGCGGCCGCGCCGCTCATCGCCCGTCTCCGCGATCCGGTGCTGCGCTCGCTGCGCGACAGCGGCAACACCGCCGAAGCCTTGAGCGAGGTGATCATGGTCGGCGGCGCCACCCGCATGCCGGTGGTGCGCAAGGCGGTGACCCGCATGTTCGGCCGCTTCCCCGCCGCCTCGGTCGATCCCGATCAGGCGGTCGCCCTGGGCGCCGCGGTCCAGGCCGGCCTCAAGTCGCGCGACGAAGCGCTGAGCGAGATCAGGCTGACCGACGTCTGCCCGTTCACCCTGGGCGTGAAGACCAGCGAATATGACCGGCACGGCCGGCTCCACCACGATCTGTTCAGCCCGATCATTGAGCGCAACACCGTGATTCCGGCGAGCCGGATCCGCGATTTCTCGACCATGCAGGACAATCAGACCAAGGTCGATTTCGAGATCTACCAGGGCGAGGCGCGGCTCTGCGCGGCCAACGTCAAGCTCGGCACCTTGACCGTGCCGGTGCCGCCCAAGCCGGCCGGCCATGTCCGCATCGACTGCCGCTTCAGCTACGACGTCAGCGGCCTGCTCGAGGTTGACATCACCATCCCCGAGACCGGCGCCTCGCGCCAGCTCGTCATCTGCGACGACAGCGACGCGCCGAGCGCGGCCGAGGTCGAGGCGCGCCGCAAGGTGCTCGCCGCGTTGAAGGTCCATCCGCGCGAGGATGCCGCCAATGCGGCTTTGCTGGCGCGGGCCGAGCGCTGCTACGAAAGCTTCCTCGGCGAGCGGCGCGCGATGATCGGCCAGATGATGCTCGGCTTCGAGGCGGTGCTCGAGCGCCAGGATCCCCGCGAGATCGAGCGCGCCCGCCGCCAGATCGAGGAGGAACTGAACCTGATCGAGGGCGAGCGCTATCTGTGACCGCGCCCTGGAAGATCCTGGGCGTCGACCGGAGCGCGGACCGCAACGCGATTCGCAAGGCTTATGCGGCCAAGCTGAAGGCGATCGACGTCGAGGCCGATCCGGCCGCCTTCATCGCCCTGCGCGGCGCGCTCGAGCAGGCGCTGGCTCATGTCGCCGAGCGCCAGTGGCGCGAGCAGGCGCGCGAGCAACATCAGGCGCCGGCCGAAAGCGGCGCCCCGGCCTTCGGCGAGACCGAGATGCTCGCCGACAAGGGCGAATGGGGAGAGTCCGCCCATTTCCAGATCGGCCCCGACCAGAGCGCAAGCGAGGAGGACGGCGCGGCCTGGAACAGCGCGGCCGAGGATGACTATTATGATGACCCCGAGGCCTGGATCCCGCCGCTTCCCGACGAATGGACCCAGCGCTGCCGCCGCTTCGACCAGCTCCTGTTCGGGCTCGACGGCGAAATGCCGGATCCGGTGGAGCTCGAAGCCGCGACCCGCGAGATCCTCGATCATCTCCACGAGACCTCGATCGACAAGGCCGCCCAGGTCGAGCTCTGGCTCGCCGAAAGCGCGCTCGCCGCGATCCCGCGCGCCGATACGATCATCCATCTGCTCATCGCCCATTTCGGCTGGGAGAAAGGCGAGGGCGAGTTCGACCAGCCTTATGCGTTCGGAGAGCTGGTCCGCCGCTGGCGGGGCTGGGTGTTCATCGATCAGCTGCGCCGCGAGAGCCATCCGCTCCACGACGCCTGGGTCGAGCTGACCCGGCCCGACGAACGGCTCGGCTTCAACCGCTTCACCATCGGCAACCGCGTCGAGCAATTGCTCGCGACGGTCCGCCAGAAATGCCCCTCGGCCGAGGCCGAGCTGGCCGCGCACCGCGTCGCCTTGTGGGACGAGCGCCTCAACCGCAGCGTCGGCAGCCGGCTCAAATGGCTGATCCTGGTTTTCTGGGCCTTGTTCATCGTGGCCCGGATCGGCTCGTGCAGCCAGGAAGCGGATCGCCAGTCCAACGTCAATCGCGGCCCGGGCGGCGTCAGCGTCTCCGAGACGCGGCCCGCTTACGACAATCCGCGCGCGGATCTAGAGTGGGTGCTGACCGCCTTCGAGGGCGGCCGGCTCCGCCTGCCCGAGATCGAGCGGCAGGGCCCGGCGCTGAACCAGCGCCTCGTCTCCGTCTGGCGCCAGGCACGCGACCGGCGCGACCCCGGCCCGATCTTCCACCAGAGTGTCGGCGTCGCTCTCAACGCCGCCTATCGCGACAGCCTGCGCAACGCCGACGGCGCGCTGCTCAGCGCCTATTGGCAGAATTACCGGGAACGGCTCGCTCACCTGCGCCAGCGCCCCGCCGATTGCGCCAGTTACATTGTCGGCGGCCCCGGCAATTTCGACTTCCCGATTGCGCTCGAGAACAGCAGCTCGGCGCTGCGCATCCGCTTCCTCCTCGCCACGCCCGAAACGCCGCGCACCGCCTCGACCGCGACCACCTTCGCCATCCCCGAACCGGTCTTCCAGGACGCCCGCCGCCGCGCCAACCTCACCGTCGACCAGCTCCGCCCCGCCCTCCGCGACGGCGGCACCCCCGCCCAACGCTGCACCGCCCGCATCGCGATCATCGACGCCGCCTTGGAAGGCGGCGCGCCTGGCCGGCGATTGCTGAGAGACATGTCGGCGGGCCTGTGATCAAGAAATCCCCTCTCCCGCTTGCGGGAGAGGGTTAGGGAGAGGGTCCGACGGATCGTGCCAGACGCGGTCCCGCGAGCCCTCACCCCGGCCCTCTCCCGCAAGCGGGAGAGGGAGAGGGGCCTACAGCTCCGACAGGACCAGAGCCATCAGCCTAAACCCCCACAACCTCCCCAATCCCAATCTTCGCCCGCTGCCGCGTCTCCTCCGCCAGCACCTTCCCCCGCACGATCACCGACGCCGCCGCCCGCCCATTCCGATACCGATCGTCCCGCAGGTCGATCGTCCCAAACGGGCTCTGCATCCGGATCCCGCAATAAGTGAAGCTGCTCCGCGACCGGAAATGCACGACCTCCGCCTCGATCTCGCGCCAGCGCATCCCCTGCGCCCCGCCCGGCGAGGTAACGACCACCCCATCCGCCCCGACCTCGACCTTGATCAGGGGATCGCGATAGGCCCCCTCCCGCCGCAGCCACCAACGCGCAACCAGCCCGCCGATCAGCAGGAAGACGAGGCCGGTGATGGCGAGTTCGAGCCGTTCCCGGGGATTGTCGTTGCGAATGGCCAGGATCATCAGCAGCGCGAGCGGCGTGAAGGGCAGCGCATACAGGCCGATCCGCCGCCAGCTCCGCAGCCGCACCTCGCCAGGCGTCAGGCTGCGCGCGGTGACCGGTAAAGAGGTGCGGTTGGCGATCTTCATCGCCTTCTCGACCGCTAGGTCGTCGTCGGTTGCGTCTAACCAGCCCATATGAGGTCGTCCGCTCTGCTTCCGCGACCAAGACTAGAAGGTGCGGCCGCGACGGCAAGGCGGCGCCTGCGGCTTATTCCTCGCCCATCCGCAGCGCCGCAATGAACGCTTCCTGCGGGATGCTGACTGAGCCATATTCCCGCATCCGCTTCTTGCCTTCCTTCTGCTTCTCCAGCAGCTTGCGCTTGCGGGTGATGTCGCCGCCATAGCATTTCGCGGTGACGTCCTTCCTCAGCGCCGCGATCGTCTCGCGGGCGATGATCCGGCCGCCGATCGCGGCCTGGATCGGAATCTTGAACAGATGCCGCGGGATCAGGTCCTTGAGCCGCTCGGCCATGTGGCGGCCGCGGGCTTCGGCGGCGCTTTCGTGGACGATCATCGACAAAGCGTCGACCGGCTCCCCGTTGACGAGGATGCTCATCTTGACGAGCTCGCCCTCGCGGTGGCCGATCTGGTGATAGTCGAAGCTGGCATAGCCGCGGCTGATCGATTTCAGCCGGTCGTAGAAGTCGAACACCACCTCGTTGAGCGGCAGCTCGTAGGTAAGCTGGGCGCGGCCGGCGACATAGGTGAGGTTCTTCTGGATGCCGCGCCGGTCCTGGCAGAGCTTGAGGATTGGCCCGAGATATTCGTCGGGCACGTAGATCGTCGCCTCGATCCAAGGCTCCTCGATGCTCTCGATCCGGTTCGGATCGGGCATGTCGGCCGGGTTGTGGAGCTGGATCGTCTTGGCAGGCTCGCTCTTCGAATGCGACAGATGGATGTTGTAGACCACGCTCGGCGCGGTCGTGATCAGGTCGAGATCATATTCGCGGGTCAGCCGCTCCTGGATGATCTCGAGATGCAGGAGGCCGAGGAAGCCGCAGCGGAAGCCGAAGCCGAGCGCCGCGCTGGTCTCCATCTCGTAGCTGAAGCTGGCATCGTTGAGCCGGAGCTTGGCGAGCGATTCCCGCAATTTCTCGAAATCCGCCGCGTCGGTCGGGAACAGGCCGCAGAAGACGACCGGCTGGACCTCCTTGAAGCCCGGCAGCGCCGACGCCGCCGGCTTCTTCGCGTCGGTGATCGTGTCGCCGACCCTGGTCTCGCCGATATCCTTGATCTGGGCGGTGATGAATCCGATCTCGCCGGTGGTGAGCTCGGGCAAATTCTCGATCTTCGGCCGGAACACGCCGACCCGGTCGACCAGATGGGTGGTGCCGGCCTGCATGAACTTGATCTGCTGGCCCCGCCGAATCGCGCCGTCGACGACGCGGACCAGGATGACGACGCCGAGATAGGGGTCGTACCAGGAGTCGACGAGCATCGCCTTCAAGGGCGCCTCGGCCTCGCCCTTGGGCGGCGGGATGCGCTGGACGATCGCCTCGAGCACCTCGTCGATGCCGATCCCCGTCTTGGCGCTGGTCAGCACCGCATCGTCGGCGGGCAGGCCGACAATGTCCTCGATCTCCTTGCGCACTTTGTCGACGTCGGCGGCGGGCAGGTCGATCTTGTTGATCACCGGCACGATCTCATGGTCGTGCTCGATCGACTGATAGACGTTGGCGAGCGTCTGCGCCTCGACGCCCTGGGCGGCGTCGACGACGAGCAAAGCGCCCTCGCAGGCGGCGAGGCTGCGGCTGACCTCATAGGCGAAGTCGACATGGCCCGGCGTGTCCATCAGGTTGAGGACATAGGCCTGGCCGTCGGCCGCCTTGTAGTCGAGCCGGACGGTCTGCGCCTTGATCGTGATCCCGCGCTCGCGCTCGATGTCCATATTGTCGAGCACCTGGCTCTCCATCTCGCGCTCGGTCAGCCCGCCGGTGGCGAGGATCAGCCGGTCGGCGAGCGTCGACTTGCCGTGATCGATATGGGCGATGATGGAGAAGTTACGGATTTTGCTGAGGTCGGTCATTGCGGCGGGGCCCTAGCAAAGCGAATGCCGCGCGTCTCCCCCTTGCTGCTTCAATCCCCCCTCCCGCTCGCGGGAGGGGGTTAGGGGGTGGGAACGACGTAGGGGGGTGCACTCGACATACGCCACGCCTACCCCTCTTATCCCCTCCCCGGAGGGGAGGGGAGGATTGGGATCACCGCGGCGTCACCACCGGCGCCACCACCGGCACCACTGCCTCCGGATCCTCGCCCCGCTCCAGCACCGCACAGGGCGATTCATTCCCCCGTGGCCCGGCCCCGCCCCAGCGGCGGAAGCTGCGCGTGTCGATGTGGAAGCGCTGATAGGTGTAGAAGCCGAGGCCCACGCCCGAGGCCCGCCCGAAGCGGGCATGAACCGGGCAGATCCGCCGGAACAATTCGCGCCGATCCATCGGCCGCACCGGCACCAGGTCGAGCGCATAATAATCGAGATGGGACGAGCGCCCCGATCCGCGCGCGCAAGTGTTCAGGACCGGGTTGCGGAAGCCCGACACCGCCTCGACGTCGCCGACCGAGGGTTTCACATGGTCGCGGATGAAGCGCAAAGTCCGGACCATGTCCGGCCACATCTGGAACGGCGGCACCTCGAACGGCGGGCCATTGCATTCGCGCCACATGCTGGCGGTGCGCAGCATCTGCCAGGTCGGCAGCACGCCCTTGACCCCGGCCGCCTCCTGCCAGGATTCGAACGACAGCACCGCGCCGATCCGCCCCGGCCCGGCCGCGAGCCATTCGCGATATTCGGCCTCGCCTTGGCCGACGGGCAGCTCCTGGGCATGAGCGGGGAGAGCGAGGGACAGGCAGGCGAACGTGACGAGCAGGCGGCGCATGGCCGGATCATATTCGCAAGAACGATCTGTTTGCACCCGGCTTGTGAGCCGCTACTCAATCTCTCCCCTCCCTGAGTACAGGGAGGGGCTGGGGGTGGGTACGTATCCGCTGGCAGTGCCCGTCCGCGCACGCACCCACCCCTCTTATCCCCTCCCTGCGTGCAGGGAGGGGAGGATTAGGAGTCGCCGATGAAGCCGCTGACCGCCATCCTCGCTCTCGCCCTTCTCGCCTGCGGCCAGAGCGCGCCCGCCCAACAACCGGCCCCGGTCCCCGGCGGCCCGGGCGTCACCGGCACCCTCCTGATCGGCAACAAGGGCGAGAACACGGTCAGCTTCGTCGACCTGCGCACCGGCGCCGAGCTCGGCCGCGCCGAGACCGGGCGGATGCCGCACGAAATCGCGATCTCGCCGGACGGGCGCCAGGCGGCGGTGGTCGCCTATGGCGCGCGCTCGATCGACATTTTCGACGTCGCGACGCGGGCGAAGCTGCGCACCATCGATCTCTCGCCCAATGAAGGCCCGCACGGCATCGCCTGGCTGCCCGATGGCCGCATCCTCGCGACCACCGAGCGCAGCCAGTCGCTGACCATCGTCGACACGCGGGGCGGCGACCGCGTCACCGCGATCCCGACCGGCCAGCAGGGCACCCATATGGTCGCGGTCACCCCGGACCATCGCCGCGCCTTCACCGCCAACATCCCGGCCGGCACGGTCAGCGTGCTCGATCTCGCCGCCGGCACCAAGATCCGCGACATCGCCGTCGGCGGCCGCCCCGAGGGGATCGCGCTGACCCCCGATGGCCGGACGCTGTGGGTCGGCGACCTCGAGGGCGCCCGTGTCCAGGCCTATGACACGACCAGCTACGAACGCGTCGCGGAGGTCCGCACCGGGCAGGTCCCGATCCGCGTCCTCGCCAGCCCCGACGGCCGCTGGATCGTCACCTCCAATCTTGGCAATGGCAGCCTCACCCTCATCGACGCGCGCACCCGCGCGGTCGCGCGCGAGATCGCGGTCAGCGGCGAGCAGCCCGCCGGCCAGGTCACCATCCTCTTCTCCCGCGACGGTCGACGGCTCTACGCGGCCGAGACCGGCCGCAACACGGTGGCGGAGGTGGATCTCGCCTCCGGCCGCGTCACGAGGCGGCTCCCGGCCGGAACGCAAGGCGACGGCCTGGCGATCGCGCCGTAACAATTCCTCCCCGAGCTTGCTCGGGGAGGGGGACCACCCGAAGGGTGGTGGAGGGGTAAGCATTCATGGAGCGCTCCGACGAGTCCTCCATATTCCACAGCATCTTACCCCTCCACCATCTTCCGCTTCGCTCCAGATGGTCCCCCTCCCCGAGACAAGCTCGGGGAGGAACTGTCGTCCACAACTTATCCCTAACGCGCCGCTAACCACGCCGCTTGAGCGCCCATTCACCTAAACCAGCGAAAAGGCATCCGACAAAGGCCCGAAATGGGCCCGGGAGGACCACGGATGCTCAGCTTTTCCGGACGCGGAAGAGTCGCCGACTCGCCCCCTAGACGGGGTTTCCTGGCTCGCCTGCGCGGCGATGCGCGGGGCAATACCTTTGCGATCGTCGCGGCCGCTTTGGTGCCGCTGACGGCGATGATCGGCTCGGGCGTGGACATGAGCCGCGCCTATATGGCGAAGACCCGGCTCCAGAGCGCCTGCGACGCCGCCTCGCTCGCCGGCCGGCGCGTCATGCAGAACGACACGCTCGACGCCAACGTCACCAACGAGGCGACCCGCTTCTTCCGCTACAATTTCCCGCAGGGGCTCTACCAGACCGCGAATTTCACGCCGGTCGTCACCCGGCCGAGCTCGGGCACGATCCGCGTCACGGCGAGCACGACCATCCCGACCGCGATCATGCGGATGTTCGGCTTCACCAGCCTGCCCCTGAGCGTCACCTGCGATGCCAGCCTGTCCTATGTGAACACCGACGTCATGCTCGTGCTCGACACGACCGGCTCGATGGCCTGGGACATCAACGGCAACACCACCTATGACGACAATGCGCGCAAGATCACGGCGCTCCGCCAGGCCGTGATGGCGCTCTATGACGAGCTGGCCCCCATCCAGACCCAGCTCCAGGCGAACGGCCTGCGGCTGCGCTACGGCGTCGTGCCTTATTCGAGCACGGTCAATGTCGGTGCGCTGATCCGCCAGGCGAGCCCGAACTATCTCGTCGACAATCTCGAATATGAGACCCGGGTCGCGCGCTTCAATCAGCAGGTCGCCGAATATGTGCCGGAGCCGCCGGTCGTCCACAATCCGGTGGAGCAGACCTACGGCGAGTCGATCTCGCAGTCGCGCTGCGACCGATACGGGCAGAATCAGTCTTTCAGCGGCTTCAGCCCGAGTGCGACCACCGGCGGCGGACCGCCGCCGACGATCACCTGGACGCGGACCTTCTCGAACAACGAGGCCGAAGGCGTCGATTGGGGCTGGCCCGGCGCGTCCGATACGAGCGGCGACAATCGCAGCTGCCGGCGCCGTTACGTCCAGTCGAACACGTCCTACGACACCGTCTATCACTGGGAATCGAGCGGCTGGAACTACGAGCCCGAGAATATCGACGTCAGCCAGTACAAGCTCGGCGGCGCCATCCAGATGGCGACCAGTGACGACAATGGCGAGGCGGCGGTCGGCGGCAATTACGATCCGCTCGAGACCGCGGCCAACGCGCCCGGCGTCGCCGTCACCAACGTTACCTGGAACGGCTGCATCGAGGAACGCGACACGGTCAACACGATCACGCCGGCGTCGGGCTACACGATCCCGGCCAACGCCTTCGACCTCGACATCAATCTGATCCCCAGCACCGACGCGCAGCGCTGGCGGCCGATGTTCCCGGAGCTCGTCTATCGCCGTGCGGCCGGATCGACGAGCTCGACCTCGGGGACCTCGATGACCGGCAGCGCCTGTCCCGACGCCGCCGTGCGTCTGCAGGCCTGGACCCGCGCCCAGATGCAGTCCTACGTCAATGCGCTCGATCCGGTCGGCAGCACCTATCATGACATCGGCATGATCTGGGGCGCGCGGATGATCTCCAATGCCGGCATCTTCGCCGACAGCCCCGACACGTTCGGCGGCATGCCGGTGTCGCGGCATATCATCTTCATGACCGACGGTCAGATGGACACCGACAGCTCGATCTACAGCGCCCGCGGCATCGAGCGGCACGACCAGCGCATCAGCGGCCAGTCGGCGCCGTCGGAAAGCGACCTCAACGGCCGCCACATGCAGCGCTTCAAGATGGTCTGCAACGCGGTCAAGGGCATGAACGTCTCGGTCTGGGTGATCGCCTTCGGCACCACCCTGACCAATGACATGCGGGAATGCGCCAGCAACGCCAACCAGGCGTCGACCGCGTCGGACTCCGCGACCCTGATCCAGCGCTTCCGCGAGATCGGTAGCAATATCGGCATGCTGAGGCTGACCCAATGATCAAACGTGCCTTCATCAGACGGATCCGCACCGACGAGAGCGGCGTCACGCTCATCGAGTTCGCGATGATCCTGCCGGCCTTGTGCGTGCTGCTGCTCGGCATCTTCGAGCTCGGCTACCGCTCCTATGCGACGTCGATCGTCCAGGGGGCGCTGCACGAGGCGGGGCGCATGGCGACCGTCGGCGGCGTCTCGATGACCACGATCGACGCGCATGTCCGGCAGCGGCTCAGCACCTTCGCCAACAATGCGACTGTGTCGACGCAGACCACCAGCTATTACGATTTCGCCGGCGTCAGCATGCCCGAGAAGATCACCCAGGATACCGCGCCGATCGGCAGCTACAATGCGGGCGACTGCTACGAGGACGCCAACAACAACAGCAGCTACGATCTGGACCGCGGCCGCAGCGGCATGGGCGGCGCCGACGATATCGTTCGCTACCAGATCACCCTGACCTATCCGCGGGTGTTCCCGGTGCCCCAGTTCCTCGGCTGGAGCACCACCGACACGATCACCGCCAATACCGTGCTGCGTAACCAGCCCTATGCCGGGCGCTCCAACTCGACGGTGATCCGATGCGCATGACCCGTACCAGGACCCTGGCGTGCCGGGCGCGCGCTTTGGCCGCCCGGCTGCGCGCCGACACAAGCGGGCTCGCGCTCACCGAGTTCGCCTTCTCGGTGCCGATCCTGCTGACGCTCGGCCTGTTCGGCCTCGAGACCGCGAATTTCGCGATCGCGCATCTGCGCGTCTCGAACATCGCCATGCTCACCGCCGACAACGCCGCCCGCGTCCGCGATTCGATCGACGAGGCCGACGTGATCGAATTGTTCACCGGCGCCAAGATGACCGGCAACAGCATCCGCTTCGCGCAGAACGGCCGTATCATTCTGTCGAGCATCGAGCCCAACACCGCCGGCACCAACGGCGCCAGCACCGGCCAGTGGATCCGCTGGCAGCGCTGCGACGGCCAGCGCGTTTTCACCTCCGCCTACGGCACCCAGGGCACGGGCCAGACCAACGCCTCGCTGCAATATGTCGGCACCGCGACCAACCCGATCTCGGCCGCGTCCGGCACCGCGGTGATGGTGGTCGAGGTCTCCTATATCTACCAGCCGATCATCCCGAACAGTTTCCTGTCCGGCCGCGAGATCCGCTACGAAAGCGCCTTCAACGTGCGCCAGCGGGTCAACCAGCAGCTCAACAACCAGGGCAATGTGACGGGCCGGACCTGCAACCTGTATAACGCCTGATCCACCTCCCCTCCCTGCACGCAGGGAGTGGATTGAGGGGTGGGTGCGTACCCGGAAATGCATTGCCGGTGGAGCCAAACCCACCCCAACCCCTCCCTCGACTCAGGGAGGGGAAGATAGTGGTGGCGCGTCTGAGCCTCACGCGCTAAACTGTATCACATGGCCAACACACCAATAACCGTCGACCTCCCCCACAGCCTCGGCGCGGAGGAGGCCCGCCGCCGCATCGCCAACGGCGTCGGCAGCCTCAAGGATCACATCCCCGGCGCCGCCGACGTCCGCTCGTCCTGGACCGGCGACCGGCTCGGCCTGCAGATCGCCGCGCTCGGCCAGGAGCTCGACGCCGCGATCGACGTCCATGAAAGCTTCGTCCGGGTCGAGATGCTGCTGCCGCCGGCGCTCGGTTTCCTCCGCGGCGCGATTGAGGCCGGGCTGAAGCGCGGCGGCGCGAAGATGCTCGAGGACAAGCGCTAGCGCCTCCTCCGTCATTCCAGCGAAAGCTGGAATCTCACTTTTCCTTCCAGGTCAGAAAGGCAAAGAGATCCCAGCTTCCGCTGGGATGACGGTAAGATTGGCGGGCGGCTCTTGCCTCTCGCAAACGCCCCGCTAGCATCCGCGCCAAAACCTTGGGGAGAGGCGGATGCGCCATGTCGCGGTGATCGGGTCCGGACCGGCCGGCTATTACAGCGCCGAGGCGATCCAGAAGCAGTTCGGCGACGAGGTCCGCGTCGACATCATCGACCGGATGCCGGTCCCCTACGGCCTGATCCGCTTCGGCGTCGCGCCCGACCACCAGTCGATCAAGGCGGTCTATCGCCGCTACGAGAAGGTCGCCCTGTCCGACAATGTCCGATTCGTCGGCAACGTGCTGGTCGGCCGCGACGTCACCATAGCGGAGCTGCTCGGCCTCTACGATGCGGTGATCCTCGCCACCGGCGCGCCCAACGACCGGCCGATCGGCATCCCCGGCGACAACCTGCCCGGCGTGATCGGCTCGGCCGCCTTCGTCGGCTGGTATAACGGCCATCCCGATTTCGCCGCGCTGGATCCGCCGCTCGACACCGACACCGCGGTGGTGATCGGCAACGGCAATGTCGCGCTCGACGTCGCCCGCATCCTCTCCAAGACGCCGGCCGAGTTCGTCGGCTCGGACATCGTCGCCCACGCTTTCTCCATGCTCGGCAACAGCGCGATCCGGACGATCCATGTGCTCGGCCGCCGCGGCCCGCACCAGATCGCGATGACGCCGAAGGAGCTGGGCGAGCTCGCCCACCTCGAGGACGCGCGGCCGCGGGTCGATCTCGACGATTTCCCGCCCCAGCTCGACGACGCCTTGCTCGAGCCGGGCCTCAGGAAGTCGGTGACTCATTTGCGCGACTTCGCCAGCCTGGACTCGGTGAAGCGCAAGACGATCAATTTCGATTTCTTCGCCAAGCCGGTGCGGATCGAGGGCGACGGCAAGGTCGAGCGGATCGTCGTCGAGAAGACGCGGCTCGACGAGCGTCAGGCGGCGGTCGGCACCGGCGAGACCTATGAGATTCCGTGCGGCCTGATCGTCAGCTGCATCGGCTACAAGACGCCGCCGATCGAGGGCGTGCCCTATGAGGAGGATCGCGGCCGCTTCGCCAATCATGAAGGCGTGATCGGCGAAGGCCTCTATGCGGTCGGCTGGGCCCGGCGCGGCCCGACCGGCACGATCGGCACCAACCGCCCGGACGGCTACGAGGTCGCCGAGAAGATCGCGGCCGACATCGGCCCGCGCGCCGCCCGCAAGGAAGGGCGGCCCGGCCTCGACCGGCTGCTCGAATCGCGCAATGTCGACATCTGCACCTTCCGCGACTGGCAGAAGATCGAGGAAGCCGAGATCCAGCGCGCCCGCGAAGGCAATCCGCGCGAGAAGTTCGTCGCAATCGAGGAGATGCTGGGCGCGCGGGGGCGGTGAGCCATCCATCCCCCCTCCCGCCTGCGGGAGGGGGTTAGGGGGTGGGCCTGGAGCTGGAAGGCCAACCGCCATCTATTTCAAGGACACAATACCTAATTGAGCGACAAGCCGCGCGCTGGACCGCCTGGCACAGGCGAGCCCCGCTTAATGAGGATAGTGTCCCTGCAATTCGCGAGAAGTTCGTCGCGATCGAGGAGATGCTTGGCGCGCGGGGACGCTGAGCCCCTCCTTTCTCTCGATGCAACTCCGCCTTCGCACTATATCTCGCAGAGACGCAGAGATCGCAGAGATGCCGGAGCGGTGGCGGCGCACTGCGGGCATGGATTCTTTGCGGCCGTAGGCCGCCTTTTCGTGCGAGTGGCCGATCAGGTTCCGGGTTGCCGCACGCGCTGACCTCTCTGCGATCTCTGCGTCTCTGCGAGCAACAATTGGGATCTCCGCTCCGCGCCACCGGTCGAGCCCATTGCAAAGCGGCGACCGATCCGGATAGCGTCCGCCGGCCAACGCTCCAGGGGTTTCAATGACCGGCCACGTCTTCGTCAGCCACGGCTCGGACGACAGTCCGCAGGCGAACGAGCTTGCCGCCTTCATCGAATCGAAGGGGGTGAGGGCCTGGATCGCGCCCCGCGACGTGCGGCCGGGTCAGGATTATTCGGAGCAGCTGCAGGAGGCGATCGAGCAGTGCATCGCCTTCGTCGTGCTGGTCACCGACAAGGCCAACAAGTCGCCTTATGTCCGCGCCGAGACCGAGATGGCCTTCTCGACCAACAAGCCGATCTTTCCGGTGCGGATGACCGACATCAAGCCGGCCGCGGGCCTCGCTTTCTTCCTCAAGATCCGCCACTGGACCGACGCCTTCGGCCCCGGCCGCGACGCCAGCCTGGCCAGGCTCGGGCGGGAAATCGAGGGTCTCGCCGGCCTGCCGGTCGATCCGGTCGAGCAGACCACGACGCCGCCCGTCACAGCGCCAACACCGCCTCCTGCGCCGACTCCGGCCCCCGCCTCGGCTCCCGCTCCGGCTCCCGCTGCCGATCCGACTCCCGTACCCGCTCCAGCCCCGACTCCCGCTCCCACACCGGCGCCGACGTCCCCACCTGTCCCGGCCCCGCCGCCGCCGCCCAAGCTCGCCGATGTCGACGCGGTCCTGCTCGAGAAGGCGATCGGGCCCAAGGCCGACTGGTATATCGATCGCTGGAAGAAGATGGAGGAGAAGGGCTCGGCAATCAGCTGGAACTGGCCCGCCTGCCTGGTGAGCCTGTTCTGGTTCGCCTATCGCAAGATGTGGCTGCCGATGTTCGGCGTGCTGATCCTGTTCATCGTGCTGGGCGTGGTCGGCGCCGGCCTGCCGGTCCAGGCGCAACTGCTGCTCAATATCGCCGTGACCTTCGTCACCGGCACGTACGGTAACCATCTCTACAGGAAGCAGACGCTCAAGCTG
>JAYRLF010000459.1:0-3029 GCA_041905385.1 Allosphingosinicella sp. | reverse complement strand
CCTGTTCAAACCGTCCGACGGAAAACCGGCAGTCCGCGGCATCGAGGTCGCGGTGCCGGCCGGCAGCATCTACGGTATATTGGGACCGAACGGCGCCGGTAAAACCACCACCTTGCGGATGCTGCTCGGAATCATCGAGCCGGATCAGGGCCGGCGTACCCTGCTGGGGCACGACCGGCCGCTCGAAGCCGCGAAGATCGTTGGTTATCTGCCGGAGGAACGCGGCCTCTATCCCGCCATGACGACCAAGGAGGCGATCGCCTTCATGGGCGCGCTGCGCGGCCTGCCGCTCGACGTCGGCCGCAAGCGCGCCGAGATCCTGCTGCGCGGCAACGGCCTGGCCGACTATGTCGACAAGCCGATCAAGAGCCTGTCCAAGGGCATGGCCCAGACCATCCAGCTGTTCGGCACGATCGTCCACAAGCCGAAGCTGGTCGTGCTCGACGAGCCCTTTTCGGGCCTCGACGCGATCAACCAGGGCCGGCTCGAACATATGATCCGGGAAGAGGCGGCGTCGGGAACGACGGTGATCTTCTCCACCCATGTCATTCATCATGCCGAGCGGCTGTGCGAGCGGATCGCGATCATCGCCGGCGGCCAGATCCGGTTCGAAGGCCTGGTCAGCGAAGCGCGCGACCGGCTGCGCCCGCAGGTTCGGCTCAAAACCCGGGCCGCGGACGGCGCCTGGCGAGCCTCGCTGCCGGCGGATGCGGCGCTGCGCGCCGACCATTGGGAGTTCGAGCTGCCCGCCGCGGGCATCGAGCCCTTGCTCAAGGCGCTGATCGACGGCGGCGCCGGCATCGAGGAATTGTCGATCGAGCGGCGCGGCCTGCACGACGCCTTCGTCGCGATCGCGGGCGAGGCGGCCGCGCGCGAGATGGAGGCGAGCGAGGCGATGGGAGAGGCGGCATGATGAGCCTGTTCGATGCTGCCCTGGTGATCGCCCGGCGCGATTTCGTCGCGACCGTCTTCTCGCGCAGCTTCATCCTGTTTCTCGGCGTCCCCCTGATCGTGTTCGCGGCGATGGTGTTCGCCAGCACGCAGACCGACGAGGCGCAGCGCAACGAAGGCCAACCCGTGGTCGCCCTCGTCGCCGACACCAACACCGCCCGGGCGCTGGAGGCCGCGCGCGTCCGGCTGGCCGCGAGCCTGCCGGATCGGGTGCTGCCGCGGCTGCCGGTCGTCGCGCCGGCGGAGAATGTCGACGTCCAGGCGCGGCGCCTGCTCGCCGACGAGGCGCTCGGCTATTCGGCGGTGATGAGCGGCACGCTCGAGCGGCCGGTGCTGACCGGGCCGCGCAAGGTCGACGAGATCGTCGGCGCGCGCATGCAGCTGATCGTCGACGACGCCCGCCGCTTCGCCGCGCTCGAACGCGCCGGCGTCGCGGTCGAGCCCGCTTCGGTGGAGCGGGTCGTCACCGAGCAGGCGGCCGGCAACCTGCAGATGATCCGCCGCGGCATAGCCCGCGGCACCCAGGGCCTGATCTTCGGCGTGACCGTGCTGCTCGCGACCTTGCTCCTGTCCAACCTGGCCGAGGAGAAGTCGAACAAGGTGATCGAGGTGCTGGCCGCCTCCGTCCCGCTCGACGCGGTGTTCCTCGGCAAGCTGATCGCCATGCTCGGCACGTCCTTCGTCGGATTGGCCTTGTGGGGCGGAATGGCCGCGCTCGGCTATTTCTTCGTCCAGGTCGTGCAGGATTGGGTGACCATGCCGCAGGCCGGGCCGGCGGTCGGCTGGCCGCTCTTCATCATCCTGATCCTGATCTATTATGGCGCCAATTACATGCTGCTCGGCGCGCTGTTCCTCGGCATTGGCGGGCAGGCCAGCAACATCCGCGAGATCCAGACCCTCTCGATGCCGGTGACGATGCTGCAGGTGGCGGTGTTCCTGCTCGCGGTCACCGTCGTCGGCAGCAGCGGCGGCGCGCTCACCTGGCTGGCCTATCTGTTCCCGTTCAGCTCGCCGCTGGCGATGGTCGCCTTCGCTTCGACCTCGTCGAGCCTCTGGCCGCATCTGCTGGCCTTGTTGTGGCAGGCTTTGTGGGTCGTCGTCATCATCCGGGTGTCGTCGCGCCTGTTCCGGCGGACGGTCCTCAAGTCGGGCTCTGCGGGCAGCCTGTTCAGCCTGAATTTCTGGCGCAAACCGGCCGCTGACTAGAGCAGGTCGCCCATCTGCTGCACAGCTTCAGGCTGGCCGATGATCAGCGGCCGCCGCCAGTGGCGAAGATCCGCCAGCGCTTCCGGCGAATGGGCGACGGTCTCGAAACGCTCGAAGGCGCGCCAGCTGCCTGAGACCTGCTCGTAGATCGCGCCGTCGGTCGCGCGAACCAGCGCCAGGCCGCCGGCGATGTCCCAGACGTTCGGGCTCTCGAACCGCGCCACGCGCAGCAGCCCGGCGGCGACGAAGGCGCATTCGATCGCGGCGGATCCGGTCTTGCGCACGTCCCATGGCACGCCTTCCGCGCGCGTCGCCTCGGGCTCGCCGGCGAGCCAGCGGCGCACCGCGGGATTGCCGACATGGTCGATTGCCTCGCCCTCGAAATGGAGCTTGCCGCCCTTGCAGGCATGGTAGACGCCCGCCCGCAGCGCGTGGCTGGCGCTGCACCAGACCGCGCCGGCCACCGGTTCGTGGCGGTGGAGGACGCCGATCGACGCGGCGAAGAGCGGGAAGCCGTTGACGAAATTGGTGGTGCCGTCGATCGGGTCGACCGCCCACACGAAGTCGCTCTCCCGGCCGGGCCTTTCCTCCGATTCCTCGCCCAAGACGTCATGGCCGGGAAAGCTGTCGCCGAGCCGGGCGCGCAGCAGGATCTCGACCTTGCGGTCGACCTCGGAAACGGGGTCGCGCAGCGCCGCCGCTTCGGCCGCGCTTCCCTTATATTCGACCTCCAGCACCTTGCCCAAGGTGCTCTGGATCTCGGCGCCGGCGAGCCGGGCAAGCTCGACCGCGAGCGTCTCGATCTCGCCGAGCAGGCTTTGGTCCAGGACCGGTTCCGCAAGTTCGCTGTCCATGTTTCTCTCCCGATTCAG
>JAYRLF010000458.1:0-3036 GCA_041905385.1 Allosphingosinicella sp. | reverse complement strand
TTGCGCCGATGAGCATCTCGACATCAAGACCGCGGTCTCCGCAGCCCTGCTCGCCTCGGACCGGGCGGTCCGGCGCGGTATCACCTGGGGAAGGTACGAACCGGACGACGACGACGAAAAATGGCGCCTTTCCGTGCTTGCCGATCTCGGCCGCGCGATCCAGGCGGGCGAAATCTGGGTCGCCTATCAACCGCAATGCGACCTGCGCACGGGCAAGATCATTGGCGCGGAGGCGCTTGCCCGATGGACCCATCCCACTCAGGGTGAGATGCGGCCGGATCAGTTCATCGCGATCCTCGAAGAGGACGACCGGATCTACAAGCTGACGATGCACGTCCTGCGGAGCGCGATCCGGGACTTCGCGTCGTTCGAGAACGACCTATCGCTATCCGTCAACATTTCGATGCGCCTGATCGGCCGCCGCAACCTGGCGGAACCGATCCGTGATCTTCTCGACGAGTTCGGGCTCCCTCCGTCCCGCCTTATCCTCGAGGTCACCGAGTCCGCGCCGATCCTCGATCCGTCGCACCTCGACGAGCTGAGAGAGCTGCGCGAGATGGGGATCATGATCTCGATCGACGATTTCGGAACTGGCCAGTCGACACTTTCTTACCTGAAGCAGCTGCCCGCGACCGAGCTGAAGATCGACCGGACCTTCGTCCAGCTCATCCTCTCGAACCGGAGCGATGCGACGATGGTCGATTCCACGATCAAGCTGGCGCACGCGCTGGGCTTGAAGGTCGTCGCCGAAGGCGTCGAGAGCAGGGAGATCTACGACAAGCTCGCCAACATGGAATGCGACATCGCCCAGGGCTATTATCTCTCGCGGCCGCTCACTTTTGATGATTTCTGGACGTTCTACGCGGGCAAGCTGGGGACCGAGATCGGCCGCCGCGCCCGTTCTTAGGTCAAGCGACAGTTTTCGGATCAGGCCTCACGGCCGCCTTTGCCGCTGCGCGGCCAGCTCGGTTTCAAAAGCATTGCGGGCACGGGCCACCTGACGTTGAAGTTCGCTCCGATCCACAAACGCGTCCTCGTCGCCGGCAGTCTGACGCGCGCGCTTCGCTTCCATGTCGTAGAGGCCGGGATGAAATGTGAGGTACACGTCGGCCTGCATCTGACCCAGCCGCGCGAACGTGCGCGCGAAGTCGGCCGCCGCGGCCGGGTAAGTCGGATCGTCGACCAGGTTCTGGCCCGCAACCGTAAGGCTGCAGGCGAACAGATAGGTGCGGTTGCGCGTCCGGTAGGACCAGCTCGTGCAGCCCCGCGTATGCCCGGGCGTAAGATTGGCGATCAGGCGGTTGCCGCCGACGCGGAGCGCTTCCCCATCCCGGACGATCCGATCGACCTGGACCGGAGGGCCGGCGAAGATCTGCGGCCGGCCCGCGACCCGGCCGCTTTCCAGGTCGGCGCGATCGGCTGCGCTGGCGAGCAGCCGGGCGCCGCTCAGCCGCTTGAGCTCGGCGAGGCCGCCCGAATGATCGGCATGGGCATGATTGATCAGCAGGAAGCGGACGTCCTCTATGCGGAAGCCGAGCCGCCGAATGCTGGCCGCGATCAGCGGCGCGCTTTCCGGCAGGCCGCCGTCGATCAGCACATGGCCGCGGGGGTCGGTGATCAGGAAGGCGGAAAGCCCCGACGTTCCGACATAATAGACATTGTCGCCGATCCGGAACGGCTCGAACGGCTGGTTCCATTCGACGCGCTGCTGCGCATCCTGCGCCGCGGTGGCGGTGGCCATGGCTAGGGCGTCCGCGACCGCCCCCGACATCAATCTCTTTTTCATCTTCATCCGATCGTCCTTCACCGGCGGGTGAAAGACTGATCGCCTTGCCCGCAGCGGCCGGCAAACGATCTTCTTTTGGCACAGCGGCGAGAAAAACTAAGCTGCACCCGCCCCTAGGCAGTCCTCGAAAAAATCCGGGTGAGCGGCTCGAGCAGCGCCAGTTCCGGCGCGTCGCCCTGCGGCTGGCCGGCGCGCGCCAGGAAGACGTGGCGGACGATCTCGGCCTGCTGCTCGAGGCCGTAGCGCGCGAGCGGCCAGCCGGGCATGAAATTGTAGCTGTAGCGGCAGAAGGGGTGCCGCATGAAGACGAGGTACCAGCGGCCCATTTTCTGCGCCTGCCAGACGTGGGTCATCTCGTGCATGAACAAGGCCTGGAGACCGATCCGGTCGGCCGCATAGTCTTCGCTCCACAAATGCGATTGCGGATGCACCCAGATATGGCCGTCCGGCGCCATGATCGCGCGCTTCGGCTGGAACCAGATCCATTTGCGGCGGTGGATCCGCACCGCATCATAATTCACCGCTTCGCCGAAGATGGACGCGGCGAGCCGGCGCTCGCCGTCCGTCAGCGCCCGGCCGGGGTCAGTGCGCCACATCGCCGGGCGCGCGCACTTCGGCCTGGACGGTCACTTCCGGCGCGCCGTCGAACCGGAAGGTGAGCGGGACGGTCTGGCCGGCGGCGAGGCCGGACCGAATCTCGAACAGCATCGCATGCTTGCCGCCGGGCGCGAACCGGACCGGCTCGCGGCCGACGGCGACGGTCGTGATCGGCGTCATGCGGTGCATGCCCTGATGCTGCATCGTCTCGTGCAGCTCGATCCGGCCGATCTGCGGGCTGGCGATGCCGCTCAGGCGGACATTGTCGACGCCGGCCTGAAGCGTGAAATAGGCTGCGCCCGGCCGGCCCGGAACCGCCGGCAGGGTGACGATCGCCTCGCTGACGGTGATCGGCGCCTGTGCGGCGGAATTGCATGACAGCAGGGCGATGGCGGCGAGCGGCGCGAGCAGGCTTCTGGTCATGGCCGGCCCGTAGAACGGCGGACGCGATTTGAAAACCGGCCCGGCGGATGGGAGGAATCCGCCGCCGGCCGGTCGCTCCGCGGGATGCGCTTGTGGCGCCGCGATTTTTTGCGCAGCCAACTCTCTGTCGCGGCACTTCTTGTCGCGACAATTTCGCCTCCTATATCGCCTTCGAAACGCTCGCGCGTCGCTTCCAGAAGGGCCGCGGGCCGTGCAGCTTTTTAGAGGGG
>JAYRLF010000038.1:0-17824 GCA_041905385.1 Allosphingosinicella sp. | reverse complement strand
TGACACCATCATCTGACAGAGCCTTAATGGTTTCTGCCATTAATCTTGATGCTTCAGGATCACGAACTAGGTTAAATTCGTCAATAACAATTATTGGAATGTCGTTTTCCGTAAAATACGAAAGCTCACGGACAACATCTGTCGGAGTGACCCCTTCCGTGTAGAGATCTGAGATAGAGAACTCGTGGGTTTCGCCTTCGATTTTGAAAAGCCACTTAATCTCTTTAAAGATATTGAGCCAAATGGATGAGAACGTATCAGATGAAAAGGCGGCTTTGCGAATGTATTTGACTTTGGACGTCTTAACTGGGATGATCATCTTGATGATCTGAGATATCGACGTTTTGCCAACGCCTGGCTCGCCATAGATGATCGCGTGCCGTCCCCGCTCGCTAATCACCGAGAGCAGCTGATTCAGCTGGGGCCTGCGACCGGCAAAAAGCTCCGCCGCAGTGATTGGAGCGGACGGCGTGAATAGCTCGGACGCCTCAAACCGAAGCGCTTGCCAATCCTCGTCCGTCATGTCTCTCACGCGCCTGATCGCAGTCACTAGTCGATCCCCTACTGACCTCAGTGAGCACCTTACTAGAGACTCTAACGAGCTTACAAGAGGCAATCGCCCATCGGACGGGAGCCTTTGCATGGCATTCGACTGGCTGCTAGAGCAGCTCATGGCCAATAACGGCAGCACCCACCGCATCACCCCCGTCATCCTCTGCGGCGGCGCCGGCACGCGGCTCTGGCCGCTGTCCCGCATCGACCGGCTGAAGCCGATGGTCGACCTCACCGGCGAGGGATCGCTGCTGCAGCTGACGGCGCGGCGGACGGCCGATGCGGAGCGGTTCGATCCGCCCTTGCTGGTCGCCGGGATGGACGAGGCCGAGGGGATCGAGGGGCAGCTGCAGGGAATCGGCGTCGCGCCGGCCTGCCTGATCCTGGAGCCGTTCGCGCGCGGGACGGCGGCGGCGATCGCGCTGGCGGCGCTGTCGGTGCCGGGCGAGACGCTGCTGCTGGTGATGCCGAGCGATCATCTGATCGGCGACGAGGCGGCGTTCCTGGCGGCGGTCGCGGCCGGGGCGGCGCTGGCGCGGGAGGGCTGGCTGGTGACGTTCGGAATCGCGGCGGACCGGCCGGAGACCGGCTATGGCTATATCAGGCGCGGCGCGGCGATCGGCGATGGCGGCGCCTTTCGGGTGGAACGCTTCACCGAGAAGCCGGACGCGGCGACGGCGGCCGCCTGGCTCGCCGAGGGCGGGCATGACTGGAATGCCGGCATCTTCCTGTTCCGCGCGGATGCCTATCTCGATGCGCTGACCGAATTCCAGCCGGCGGTGTCGGAAGCGGTGCGGGCGGCGAGCTTCGCGGCGACGCGCGAAGGCGGGCGGGCGATACCCGACGCCGAGGCCTTTGCGATGGCGCCGGCCGAATCGATCGACCGCGGCGTGATCGAGAAATCGGACCGGGTCGCGGTGGTGCCGGTGGCGA
The DNA here is from genome assembly GCA_041905385.1 of Allosphingosinicella sp. Classification (GTDB taxonomy): domain Bacteria; phylum Pseudomonadota; class Alphaproteobacteria; order Sphingomonadales; family Sphingomonadaceae; genus Allosphingosinicella. The sequence goes on along the minus strand of JAYRLF010000038.1, from coordinate 16,339 downwards.
TGGACTGGTCGGACGTCGGCAGCTGGGAGGCGGTGCACCAGCTCGGCCCGCTCGACGCGGACGGCAATGCGGTCAGCGGCGATGCGGTGGCGGTGGACAGCCGCAACTGCCTGGTGCGGTCGGACGGCCCGGTGGTGGTGGCGCTCGGGGTCGAGGATCTGGTGGTGGTCGCGACCGAGCGGGCGGTGCTGGTGGTGCCAAGGGGGCAGACGCAGCGGGTGAAGGAGGCGATCGACGCGCTGGAGGCGCGGCGGGACGGGAAGGATGCGGTTTAGCTTCCCCTCCCTGAAAGGGAGGGGATAGATGGGGTGGGTGCGACTGAGCCGGCTCGATGCCGGCGAAGGCGCCGACGGCATCCACGCGGGCGTCGAGCCCGCTCGGCTGCACCCACCCCCAGCCCCTCCCTTGCAGGGAGGGGGGTCAATGGAGCGCAGCACATGATCGAATCCCGCCCCCTCGGCGACTCCGGCCTTTCCACCCCGCGGCTGGTGCTTGGCGGTAACGTTTTCGGGTGGACTCTGTCGGGCGCAGAGGCGTTTCGGGTGCTGGATCGGTTTGCGGAGGCCGGGGGCACGCTGATCGATACGGCGGACGTCTATTCCTCCTGGGTGCCGGGGCACCAAGGCGGCGAATCGGAGATGCTGATCGGAGAGTGGCTGCGGCGCGGCGGCAAATGCGGGGTGGCGACCAAGGCCGGCTATAATGACGGGCTTTCCGCACGGACGATCGAGGCGGCGTGCGATGCGTCGCTGCGGCGGCTCGGGGTCGAGCGGATCGACCTTTATTATGCCCATAAGGACGATCCCGACACGCCGCTCGAGGAAACGCTCGGCGCGTTCGACCGGCTGGTGAAGGCCGGCAAGGTCAATGCGATCGGCGCCTCCAATTACAGCGCGGAGCGGCTGGCCGAAGCGCTGGCTGTGTCCGAGGCCGGCGGGCTGGCGCGCTACACGGTGCTGCAGCCGGAATATAATCTGATCCGGCGCGACCGCTACGAAGGGGCGCTGCAGCAGCTGTGCGTCGCGCGCGGCATCGGCGTGCTGCCTTATTTCGGGCTCGCCTCCGGCTTCCTGACCGGCAAGTACCGGTCCAAAGCCGATCTCGGCAAAAGCGTGCGCGGCGGGCGGATGGACGCCTATCTCGACGAACGCGGCCTGGCGATGCTGGCGGCGCTCGACCAGGTCGCGGCGGAGGCAGGCGCGACACCCGCGCAGGTGGCGCTGGCCTGGCTGGCGGCGCAGCCGGGCGTGACCGCCCCCATCGCCAGCGCGACGACGCTCGACCAGCTCGAGGAGCTGTTGGGGGTGATGAGGCTTGAACTCAGCCCGGCCCGGATCCAGATGCTGAGCGACCTATGATCCGACGCGCGCTCCTCGTCGCCGTGCTGCTGGCCGGATGCGGCCAGAGCGCCGGCAGCCAAAGTACCGGCCAAGGCGCCGGAAATTCGGCGGCGCCTTCACAGAAGCAGGCGGCGGCGCGCGATTCCGGGCAGCGCGCGACCGCGATCTTCGCCGGCGGCTGCTTCTGGTCGACCGAGGCGGCGCTCGAGCCGCTGCCGGGCGTGGTCAATGTCGTGTCGGGCTTCGCCGGCGGCAGCTCGGCCAATCCGACCTACGAGCAGGTGACGGGCGGCCGCACCGGCCATCTCGAGGCGGTGCAGGTGACGTTCGATCCGGCGCGGATCAGCTATGCCCAGTTGGTGCGGCGATTCCTGGTATCGATCGATCCGACAGACGATGGCGGCCAGTTCTGCGACCGCGGGCCCAATTACCGGACCGCGATCTTCGCGATGGACGCGGGCCAGCGGCGCGAAGCGCAGGCGGCGCTGGCCGGGGCGCGGCGGGTGCTCGGGCGGCCGCTGGTAACGCCGGTGAACGGGCCGGCGCGCTTCTTCGCGGCGGCCGATCATCATCAGGATTATGCGCGGCGAAATCCGATGCGCTACGACATGTACAAACGCGGCTGCGGCCGCGTCGAAGCGCTCAGGCGGGTCTGGGGCAATCGCGCGGCGGGCTGAAGGATGGCCGCGCCGACCTCCAGCCGATCAAAATTGCCGCTTAGTCGCAACTCGCCCCGCGCGGCCCACTGATCAATTTCCGCCCCGCGCCCGGGATCATCATCACCTTCCGCTCGCCCTGCCACAGCTCGACCGCCTTGTTGCCGCCGAGATCGCGGGCCTGACGCAAGGCGGAGAAATCGTTCTCGGCCTCGACGCGGCCGGAGCCGAGATAGTGGTGATGGTCGAAGAAGAAGAGATGATAGGGGCGCATCATCTTTGCTCCGCAGGAGGTTTGGTCTGCGGTCTTGTTTAGCGGGAAGTGGCAAATCGATCCGGAATGCCGGTTACGGTGGTAACCCGCATGGTATTTCTACGGTTTGGTTCCTGACGCCCGCCGAAGCTCCCGGGAGATCATGCCGGACGTCGGATAGCGAAGCCGGCCCTGCCCACCCCTCTTATCCCCTCCCGCGGAGCGGGAGGGAGGATTGCTTCAGCGGCTGCCGAGGACGCCGAGGGCGGCGACGACCATGGCTTCGGTGGCGGTGGAGATGACGCGTTCGGCGTCGGGGGCCCAGAAGGGGCTGTGGAGCGAGGGCAGGCGGGAGGTGTCGCCATTGGCGGCGGTCCAACGGGCCTCGGGGACACCGCCGACCCAGAAGATCAGGCTTTCGATGTTGCGGTCGGCGAGGTGGAACTGGCTGAAATCCTCGCCGGCCATGACCGGACGGATCTGCTGGACGCGGTCGGCGCCGAAATGTTCGCGGAAGCGGGCGGCAGTGCTCTCGGTGAGGGTGCGGGTGTTGACCGTGGCCGGAGTATAATTGGGCTCGATCGTGATCTGCGGCATCCGGTCTTCGGGAATGCCGGCCGAGATCGCCTCGCCGCGGGCGATGCGGGCGATGCCGTCGAGCAATTGCCGGCGTATCTCGGGCGTGTAGCTGCGCACGGTGAGCTGGAGCCGGGCCTCGTCCGAGATGATGTTGTGCTTGGTGCCGGCGTGGAAGCTGCCGACGGTGACGACCGCGCTGTCGAGCGGATCGAGTTCGCGGCTGACCAGGGTCTGGAGCGTGTTGACGATGCGGGCGGCGAGCACGATCGGATCGCGGGTGGTGTGGGGGGCGGCGCCGTGGCCCCCGACGCCGCGGACGAGGATGTCGACCGAATCGACATTGGCGAGGGTCGGACCGGGCGTGTAGCCGATCACGCCGGCGGGCAGGGTCGCGCTGTCGTGGAAGGCGATGACATGGGCCGGCTTGGGAAAGCGGGAGTAGAGGCCGTCGTCGAGCATCGCCTTGGCGCCGAGGCCGACTTCCTCGGCGGGCTGGCCGACCATCACCAGGGTGCCGGACCATGAACCCCGCATCGCGACGAGGCGCCGGGCGGCGCCGATCCAGGCGGTCATATGGGTGTCGTGGCCGCAGGCGTGCATGATGCCGCTTTCGACACCGGCGAGGCTGGTGCCGCGGGCACGGCTGGCAAAGGGCAGGCCGGTCTGCTCCTCGACCGGCAGCGCGTCCATGTCGGCGCGCAGCATGACGACCGGACCGGGCCCGTTGCGCAGCACCGCGACGACACCGGTACGGCCGACGCCGGTGGTGACCTCGAAGTCCAGCCGCCGCGCCTCGGCGGCGAGGATGCCGGCCGAGCGGGTCTCCTGGAAGCTCAGCTCCGGATTCCGGTGAAAGTCGCGGTAGATCTCCATCAGCGCCGGCATCTCGCCGCCGATCGCCTGTCGGAGCTCCTGCGCGAGCGCGGGTGTGGTGGGGATCGAAGTCGCCATGAGCAATAGAGCCAATACCTTGCTTTTCATCTAGGTTCCTAATTCGCGGGGACCAGCTCGATCACATCGAGCAGGGATTCGAAAGCCGGCCGCGGGAAAATGAGGCGCCAGCGCTGCGGGCCGATCCGCTCGAGCGCGCCGATCATGTCGCGGTCGCGGTCGACCCCGTAGCGATAGGAGCGCTGCTCATCGCCGAGCTGCATCGTTCCAAGGAAGACCATGCGCTCGTCGCGGTCGGCGAAGAAGCGGCCCTGTGGGCGCTGCGATCCAGTCAGCTTGGCGAAGCTCAACCGGCCGCCCTCGATTGCGACGCGGCAGCGAAAGCTCGGATAAGCGACGAACCCGAGCAGGCCGGGATGGGCCATGCCGACCTTGATCGTGCGGCAGGCATAGTCGCCGGCGGGGATATCGGGCGGCACCAGCGGGCCGTCGGGCGAAAGCAGGGCGCCCTCGCGGTCGATCTCGGCGCCATGGCCGGCGGCGCGGGCCGCCGCGAGCGCCTCCTCCCAGGATTCGCGCAGGTCGCGGATCCGGTCCCGATCCTGCTCGGTGGCGAGGCGGCGCCAGTCGGCGCGGGGCTGGGCAAAGGCGGACTGCGGGAGCGCCGCGAGCAAGGCGAGCAACGGGAGGGCAGCGCGGCGCAGCAGCATCGGGCGACCTTGGCCAGAAGCGGCGGCGGCGGCAAGCGCTTGTTTCGCGCCGCTTCGGCAAGTCTTTGCCTCTCCGCGACGAAACCGCTAAGCGCCTGTCAAATCAGGAAGAAAATTCCATGCGCCTGCGCACCCTGCCGCCTTGCCTGGCGGCGCTCCTCGCCCTCGCACCGGCCAGCGCTGCGATTCAGCAGCCCGGCCAGGGCGACCCGCCGGCTGCAACGCCCGAAGCCGCGGAGCCGACGCCGACTCCCGCACAGCCTTCGGCGCCGGCCGAGGCCGCGCCGGCGGAGGCCGCCGATCCGCCCGAAACCCCGGAGGCCGAGCAGCCAGAACTGGTCCGCGCGCTGCAGTCGCTCGACCTCAGGCGGCTCGAAACCGACCGCGCCTATGCGGAGTCGATCGTCCGGCATCTCGAGGAGGCCGACCGGCTGATTCCGGCCGAGGCCGAAGGCCGGGAGCAGATGGACGGCCTGCGCCTCTACGCAATGGCGGCGGCCGGCCGGGACCGCGACGCCCGCCGCCTGCTCCAGCGGATGCTCGCGGCGCAGCCGAATCAGGCGCAGCAATTCGCCATGCCCTGGTTCAGCGCATTGCGCCTGGAGGATTATGACCAGGCCGTCGCGATTGCCGAGCAGGCGAGCCGCAACGTCCGGGCGGGCGAATGGCAGCCCTTGCGGGAAATCTTCGATCCGCGCACCGTCTGGCCCGTCATCCATCATTTCAGCGGCGAGCGCGGCCGGGCGCAGCGGACCCGCCTGGCCGAAGCCCTGTTCCGGATCGGCTGGCCCGGCCGCGACGATCCGCAAGGGACCGATGCGCTGCGCATCCTGATGATCGACGACCGGCTGGCGCAATCGGACATGGCCGGCGCGTCCGACCTGGCCGCCGGGATCACCTCGGTCTCGAACATGCTGTCGCTGATCCTGCAGCGCAAATATGACGGGATCGTCGGCACGCGCGACCGGCAGGCGCTGCTGGCCGGAGCGATCGAGGAGGAGGATCGCGCGACGGCCGCGGCGCTCGCGGCCGCGCCGGACAATCTGAAGCGGGTGCTCGACCGCGCCAGCTTCCTGCGCGGCCAGGCGCGCGAACGCGACGCGCTGGCGCTGCTCGAGCCGTTCACGCGCGACGTGCCGGCGACGGTGGCGCGCGCCGACGAAGGCATGTGGCTGGTCAACCAGGCCGCTTATTCGCTGGTCGCGCTGGGCCGCGGCGAGGAAGGCGCCGCCCTCACCGGCGCGCTCGCGGCGATGCCGGTCGCGGAGCGGCCCGACCTGATCGGCCCGAGCATCAACCACAGCGTCATCCTGTGGGCGGTCGGCCGCCACGCGGACGCCCTCGCCCATGCCACCCGCCTCGACCGCGAGCCCAATTTCGCCAACGATTATGGCCGGATGTGGATCGTCTCGTCGGCGGTCTGCGCGCTCAATTCGCTCGGCCGCGCCGGCGAGATCGCGCCCTGGCTGCGCCGGCTGCGGGACGGCGAACGGGCGAATCCGGCAGCGCTGACGCGCGCCTATCTGTGCCTCGACGACATGGAGGCGGCCGAGGCGGTGATGCTGCGGCGGCTGGCCGGCGACGATCTCGACCTGCTGCTCCGTTCGCTGCAGGACTATCGCCTGGGCCAGGAATTTTCCGGGGCGAACGATCCGCTCTACGGCCGCTTCATCGCCCTGCGCGACCGGCCGGCGGTGCGGGCGGCGATCGAGCGCCGGGGCCGGATCCTGCCGCTGCCGCTGTCGCGCACCTATTGGGGCGGCAATTAGGGCGCGGGCCAGGCCTCTCAGTTCACCCTGCTAGTCTTAGCCCCTCCCCTTCAGGGGAGGGGAAGGGGGTGGGGTTCGGAGGTCGAGCAAGCACGGCAATTGCAGGAGTTAGAAGCGCCTTCGCCATTTTCGAAGGCTTTGGGTCTCGCGCAGCCGCCGTACCCCACCCCAACCCCTCCCCTGAAGGGGAGGGGCTTAAAAGGTTCGCGAACACGTCTCGTCCGCACCTTGATGACTCGATGGGCGCGCCGGGGTGACGAAGAAGGGCGCTATTGCGCGGTCCAGCCGCCGTCCATCGACAGGTTGGCGCCGGTGATCGCCGCCGCTTCGTCGCGGCAGAGGAAGAGCGCCAGAGCGGCGACCTGATCGACGGTCACGAACCGTTTGGTCGGCTGGGCGGCGAGCAGGACGTCGTTCATCACCTGCTCGCGGGTCAGGCCGCGCGCCGCCATCGTGTCGGGAATCTGGTTCTCGACCAGGGGCGTCCAGACATAGCCGGGGCTGATGCAATTGACGGTGACGCCGCTGGTCGCCGTCTCGAGCGCGACCGTCTTGGTGAAGCCGGCGACGCCGTGCTTGGCGGCGACATAAGCGGACTTGTTCGGGCTCGCGACCAGGCTGTGCGCCGAGGCGGTGTTGATCACCCGCCCCCAGCCCTTCGACTTCATTCCCGCCAATGCGAGCCGGGTCGTGTGGAAGACGGCGCTGAGGTTGAGCGCGAGGATCAGGTCCCATTTGTCGACCGGGAATTGGTCGACCGGCGCGACATGCTGCATGCCGGCATTGTTGACGAGGATGTCGACCGGGCCGGCCTCCGCCATCATCTCCTGGATCGCCTCGGGCCGGGTGAGATCGGCGGCGCTGTGGCGGGCGCCAAGCTCTCCGGTCAGCCGGTCGATCTCGGCCGGGTCGCCGAAGCCGTTGAGGATCAGGCTCGCCCCCTCCGCCGCGAGCGCGCGGGCGATGGCGAGGCCGATGCCGGAAGTGGAGCCCGTGACGAGCGCGGTCTTGCCGGTGAGGAACATGAATCGCCTTTCAAGTTGCTGCGCTCCTTTCGCTCTCCACGCGGATGATTGCAACCGCGGGGCTTCCAGGGGATTGTGCAGGGCGAGAGGAGACGGTCCATGCGGTTCGGCGGGCGCAGATCGAGCGAGAATGTCGAGTTCCGCGAAGGCGGGAGCAGCGGCGGCGGCGGCTTCGGGTTCGGCGGCGGCGGAGGCGGCGGCGCGATGCTGCTCGGGCTCGTCTTCAGCCGATTCGGGATCGGCGGCGTGGTGGTCGTGATCGCGATCATGTTCCTGCTCGGCGGCGATCCGCTCGGCCTCGGCGGCGGGGGCCAGCGCGCGGTCGCGCCGCAAGGCCAGCAGGCCGCGACCCGCAACTGCCAGAGCGAGCCGACCATCACCTTCGCCTGCCAGACGCTGGCCTCGACCGAGGACCAGTGGGGCGCGATCTTCCAGGCCGCCGGCCAGCGCTACCAGGCGCCGCGGATGGTGATCTTCGAAGGCATGGACCGGTCGGGCTGCGGCGCCGCCGATGCGCGGATGGGGCCGTTCTACTGCCCGGCCGATCGCAGCATCTATCTCGACATGGTCTTCTTCCAGGAGCTCGCCCAGCGCTTCGCCGCGCCCGGCGACTTCGCCCAGGCCTATGTCGTCGCGCATGAGGTCGGCCATCATATCCAGACCATCACCGGCATGTCGGATCGGATCCGCCAGGCCCAGAATGCGGTCGGCGAGACGCAGGGCAATGCGCTGCAGGTGCGGATGGAGCTGCAGGCCGACTGCTATGCCGGCGTCTGGGCGGCGCGCGAGCGCGGCGCGATGGAGCCGGGCGATCTCGAGGAAGGGATGCGGGCGGCGGCGGCGATCGGCGACGACACGCTGCAGCGGGCGAGCCAGGGCGTGGTCGTCCCCGAGAGCTTCACCCATGGCAGCGCGGCGCAGCGGCAGGAAGCGCTGATGACCGGCTATCGCGGCGGCACGCCGCAGTCGTGCGAGGGCTATACGCGGGGAATCTGACCGCCGTTCGCGCGCGATCGATTGCCTTGAAGCCCGGCGGCGTTCATTCAACCTCCCGGACTTTTTGACCTGGGGGACTCTGCCGATGCTTCGCTTTTTCGCCGCCTTGCTGCTCGTTCTGGTCGCCGCGCCGGCGGCGGCGCAGGAGTTCCGGAGCGACCGGATCAGCGTCGAAGTCCGCGGATTGGGACCGGATGTGGTGCTGATCCCCGGTTTGAGCTCGTCGCCGCGCGTCTGGGACAGCACGATCGCCGCGGTGCCGGGCTATCGCTACCACCTCGTCCACGTCGCCGGCTTCGCCGGCAAGGCGCCGGGCGGCAATGCCTCGGGACCGGTGGTCGCGCCGGTGGCGGAGGAGATCGCCCGCTATATCGGCGAGGCGCGGCTTCAGCGGCCGGCCCTGGTGGGCCATTCGCTCGGCGGCAGCTGGGCGATGATGGTGGCGGCGCGCCATCCCGAGCGGGTCGGCCGGGTGATGGTGGTCGATATGCTGCCCTTCCCCGGCGCGATGTTCGGCGGCCCGACGGCGACACCCGAGTCCTTGCGTCCGATCGCCGAGCAGATCCGCAACGGCATCGCGACCGCGACCGGCGATGCCCGCCGCCAGCAGCTCGAGCAGACGATCGCGACCATGGTGCGCACCGAGGCGCTGCGGCCGCCGGCGGTCGAGCACAGCCTGACCAGCGATCCGGCGGTGTCCGGGCAGGCAATGGCCGACCTGATCACGGCCGACCTGCGGCCCGAGCTGCGCAACATCAGGGTTCCGATGACGGTGCTGTGGGTGCGGCCGCCCAACGCGCCGGTGAGCGAGGAGCAGATGAGCGGATTCTACCGGATGTCCTACGCCAATGCGCCGCAGGCGGTGCTGAAGAACATCCCCGACAGCTATCACTTCATCATGTGGGACGCGCCGGCGGCGTTCCAGGCGGAGCTGCGGGCGTTCTTGACGGCGCAGTGATTTGCCTCGGCGCGAATGCCGGCGCTGACAAGGAAGTACTGTTCCCCTCCCTGAGTACCGGGAGGGGCTAGGGGTGGGTGGGTCTCAACCGGCAGCGCGTCTCCGGATACGTACCCACCCCCTGCCCCTCCCTGCGTGCAGGGAGGGGAGCACGTCGGCACCGTCCAGATGCCTTAGTGCCTAACCTGCCGAGGAAATGCCTACGCCCGGGGGTCAAGCCCGGGATGACTCGACCATTTGGTGACAGCAGCCCGCCTCAGCAGCAGCCGAGATCCTCGTGCATGCTGGAATAATAGTCGCAGACGCAGGACCAGGCCTCTTCCGCGGTCTCGCAGAAGGTGAAGAGATCGAGGTCGGCGGGGGAGATCACGCCCTCGTCGACCAGCGCCTGGAAGTTCACCACCCGGTTCCAATATTCGGCGCCGAAGAACAGGATCGGCATCGGCTTGACCTTGGTGGTCTGGACGAGCGTGAGCAGTTCGAACGCCTCGTCGAACGTGCCGTAGCCGCCCGGGAAGACCGCGACCGCGCGCGCGCGCAGCAGGAAATGCATCTTCCTGAGCGCGAAATAGTGGAAGCGGAAGGACAGGTTCGGCGTCACATATTCGTTGGGCAGCTGCTCGTGCGGCAGCACGATGTTGAGGCCGATCGAATCCTGGCCCTCGTCCTGGGCGCCGCGATTGGCGGCCTCCATGATCGACGGGCCGCCGCCCGAGCAGACGACGAACTGGCGCCGCCCTTCGGCATCGGGCTGGACCCGGCTGGTGATGCGGGCGAGCTTGCGCGCCTCGGCATAATATTTTGACTTGGCCTTGAGCCGCTCGGCGACGAGCCGCTGATGATCGGTCGCGGCGGCCTCGATCAGCGCATCGGCCTTGCTCGGCTCGGGAATGCGGGCGGATCCGTAGAAGACGAAGGTCGAGGCGATATTGGCCTCGTCGAGCAGCAGCTCGGGCTTGAGCAGCTCGAGCTGGAAGCGGACCGGGCGCAGGTCCTCGCGCAGCAGGAAGTCGAGATCCTGGAAGGCGAGCTTGTAGGCGGGGCTGACGGTCTGCGGGCTCTCGGTCGCCTGCGCGGCGACGGCAGCCTCTTCGCGCGCGGGATGGAAGACGCGCTTCGGTGGGATGGGATCGGTCATAGCGGCGGCTGATTAGCAGGATCGGGCGATGTGGGAACCATTTTCGGGGATGTCGGTGCGGACGCCTCGTCCGAATTGGTTCACGCGAAGACGCGAAGGCGCGAAGGGAACCGAGACTCTCCCGGAGGAGACGGCGCGGTCACCAATGTCCTGTTTTTCGCGCGGAGAGCGCGGAGGACGCAGAGACGCGGAGGATCCGAGACTTTCTCGGCGCGGAGCGCCTTTTCTACCGGGCAGAATGGGAAGGGCGACCGGGTTGCCATGAGACGCTGCATCTCTGCGTCTCTGCGATCTCGCGCGCGCAGCGCGCCAAAAATCCGGAAGTCCGGCATGCGCCGCACGGCTACCGGGCGATCAGCGGCAATAGGGGCCGCGGCCCATGTCGAAGTGGAAATGGTTGTAGTGAAAGGCGTCGGAATCGGGGCCGAGGCCGATCGCGAAGCGGCGGCAGCCGGCCAGATGGATGTCGCGCAGGAAGCGGCGGACGTCGGCGTCGTCGCCGTTCCAGTCGTCGGCGACGGTGATGCGGCGGCCGTCGGCGAGCAGGAAGGCGGAGACGTCGACGGCATTGGCAAAAGCATGTTCGGACAGGCGCGCGCCGGGCTGGCTGTTGACGGTGCGGCAGCCATAGGTGCCGAACGTCTCGATCCGCCGCACCGGCGAATCGAGCCAGCGGCTCGCGGCCGGCTGCACCGCCTCGCGCGTCCAGCGCGCGAACTGGCGGGCGACCGGACAGGTCATGGCGCCGAGATTGGTGACCGGCGTGCCGATCTCGGTCAGCTGGACAGCGCCGAGCGCCGAGCAGCCGCGTTCGAAGACGCGGTCTTCGAGCACGCGGAAGCGGACGCCCTCGCGGGCGAGCTCGACATGGCATTGCAGGGTGGCGGCGCTCCCGGTCGACTGGCGCGGTTCGGGTGGCCGCGGCGGCCGCGGCTCGCCGCGCGGGATGCAGGCGGCGAGCGAGAGCAAAAGGATGAGGAGCCCCCGGCGCATGACGGCCATGGTGAGTCAGCCCAAAGCCGGGGTCAAACATTCTAATTTGTGCAGTGCGGCAAAGTTCGGCTTGCCCGGACTCGCCGCGATCACTAATCCCGTCGACGGGCCACGCCGTCCCAACGCGGCGCGTGCTCTCTGCGAGGAGAGTCAGACATGACTGTAGTGAAGCCGGCCACGCGCCCCGCGCGGCCTTATTTTTCTTCCGGCCCCTGCGCGAAGCCGCCGGGCTGGTCCGCCGCCAAGCTTGCCACCGGCTCGCTCGGCCGTTCCCACAGATCGAAGCTCGGCAAGGCGCGGCTCGCCCATGCGATCGAGCTGACCCGCCACGTGCTGCATGTGCCGGACACGCACCGGATCGGCATCGTGCCGGCGTCGGACACCGGCGCGGTCGAGATGGCCCTGTGGAGCCTGCTCGGCGCCCGGCCGGCGACGATGCTCGCCTGGGAGAGCTTCGGCGAGGGCTGGGTGACCGACGTGGTCAAGCAGCTCAAGCTCGATGCGACGGTGCTGAAGGCCGATTACGGCCAATTGCCCGACCTCGCCTCGGTCGACTGGACCGGCGACGTCGTCTTCACCTGGAACGGCACGACCTCGGGCGTGCGCGTGCCCGACGGCGACTGGATCGCCGACGACCGCGAGGGCCTGGCGATCTGCGACGCGACCTCGGCCGCGTTCGCGATGGACCTGCCCTGGGACAAGCTCGATGTGACCACCTTCTCCTGGCAGAAGGTGCTCGGCGGCGAGGGCGGCCATGGCGTGCTGATCCTCTCCCCGCGCGCGGTGGCGCGGCTCGAATCCTATGTGCCGGCCTGGCCGCTGCCCAAGATCTTCCGCATGACCAAAGGCGGCAAGCTGATCGAGGGCATCTTCAAGGGCGAGACGATCAACACGCCGTCGATGCTCGCGGTCGAGGATTATATCTTCGCGCTCGAATGGGCCGAGCTGCACGGCGGCCTCAGCGAGCTGATCGCGCGGGCGGACGCCAATGCGGCGGCCCTGTCGAACTGGGTCGCGGCGACGCCGTGGATCGACCATCTCGCCGCCGATCCGGCGACGCGGAGCAATACCAGCGTCTGCCTGAAGTTCGCCGGCGACGCGGTCGCCGGGCTCGACGAGGACGGCCAGCTGGCGCTGGTCAAGAAGATCGCCTCCCTGCTCGAGGCCGAGGACGCGGCCTACGACATTGCCGGCTATCGCGACGCGCCGCCGGGCATCCGCATCTGGTGCGGCGCGACCGTCGACACGGACGACATCCTCGCCCTCACCCCCTGGCTCGACTGGGCCTTCCACGAAGCAACAGCCACCCAGGAGGCCTGAATCCCATGCCGAAGGTACTGATTTCGGATCAGATGGATCCGAAGGCCGCCGAGATATTCCGAGCCAACGGCGTCGAGGTCGACGAGAAGACCGGCCTCAGCAAGGACGAGTTGAAGGCGATCATCGGCAGCTATGACGGCCTCGCGATCCGCTCGGCGACCAAGGTCACCGAGGACGTGCTCGAAGCGGCGACCAATTTGAAGGTGATCGGCCGGGCCGGGATCGGCGTCGACAATGTCGACATCCCGGCCGCGACCGCGCGCGGCATCGTCGTCATGAACACGCCGTTCGGAAACTCGATCACCACCGCCGAGCATGCGATCGCTTTGATGTTCGCGCTGGCGCGCGAACTGCCCGCCGCCGACGCCTCGACCCAGGCGGGCAAGTGGGAGAAGAACCGGTTCATGGGGGTCGAGCTGACATCCAAGACGCTGGGGCTGATCGGCGCCGGCAATATCGGATCGATCGTCGCCGACCGGGCGCTCGGCCTTCGCATGAAGGTGATCGCCTTCGACCCCTTCCTGACGCCGGAGCGCGCGGTCGCGCTCGGAGTCGAGAAGGTCGACCTGGACGGCCTGCTGTCGCGCGCCGACTTCATCACCCTGCACACGCCGCTCACCGACCAGACCCGCAACATCTTGAGCCGCGAGAATCTGGCGAAGACCAAGAAGGGCGTGCGGATTATTAATTGCGCGCGCGGCGGGCTGATCGACGAGGCGGCGCTGAAGGAGGCGCTGGCGAGCGGTCATGTCGCCGGCGCGGCGCTCGACGTGTTCGTCGAGGAGCCGGCCAAGACCAATGACCTGTTCGGAACGCCCGGGCTGGTCGCGACGCCGCATCTCGGCGCCTCGACCACCGAGGCGCAGGTCAATGTCGCGCTCCAGGTCGCCGAGCAGATGGCCGACTTCCTGATGCGGGGCGGCGTCACCAACGCGCTCAACATGCCGTCGCTGAGCGCCGAGGAGGCGCCGAAGCTGCGGCCCTATATGGCGCTGGCCGAGAAGCTCGGCGGGCTGGTCGGGCAGGTCGAGGGTCGGCAGATCGAGAGCGTCGCGATCGAGGTGGAGGGCGCCGCCGCTGCGCTCAACCAGAAGCCGATCACCGGCGCGGTGCTGGCCGGGCTGATGCGGGTCTATTCGGACACGGTGAACATGGTCAACGCGCCCTTCCTGGCGAAGGAGCGCGGGCTCGACGTGCGCGAGGTGCGGCACGACCGCGAGGTCGACTATCACACCTTGGTGCGGGTGACGGTGAAGACGCCGCAGGGCGAGCGCTCGGTCGCCGGGACATTGTTCGGCAATGCCGCGCCGCGGCTGGTCGACATGTTCGGGGTGGCGATCGAGGCCGAGCTCGAGGGCGAGATGATCTATATCGTCAACGAGGACGTGCCCGGCTTCATCGGCAAGCTCGGCACGACGCTCGGCGCGGCCGGCGTCAACATCGCCACCTTCCACCTCGGCCGGCGCGAGGCCGGCGGCGAGGCGGTCGCTTTGGTCGCGGTCGACGGCCACATCAGGCCGGAACTGGTCGGCCAGCTCGAGGCTTTAGCCGGGGTCAAGAGGGTCAAGCCGCTGCGCTTTTGACGCTGGGAGTGCTAAGGCGGCGGGGAGGGTCTCCGATGCGCCGCCTTCTTCCACTGGCTGCACTGCTTCTGGTCGCCTCGCCGGCTCCGGCGCAACCGGAGCCCGAATGGCGCGCGGCCTCGGAACATGACGTGCTGCTGCGCCCTTGGGCGATCGAGCCGAAGGTGATCCGGCTCGAGGCCGACCGGCCGGTGCGGCTGCGCTTCGTCAACCAGGGCCAGGCGACGCACAGCTTCTCGGCCTCCGCCTTCTTCCGCTCGGCGCGGCTGCGCGGCCGCGACCGCGATGTCGCCGCACGCGGCGGCCTGCGGCTCGCGCCGGGAGAGCGGCGGACGATCGCCCTGGTGCCAGCGCGGGGCCGCTATTCCGCCGGCAGCCGCAACATGGTCCAGTGGGCGTTCGGCATGCGCGGCGTGATCGTCGTCGAATAGGGTTGAAAACAGGTCGGTGTGTTATTATGATAACACACGAGGAGACAGAAAAATGCCCAAGCTGAAGATTCCCAAGCGTGTCGGCGGCGTGAAGATCCCGAAGAAGGTGCGCAAGCGCGCCAACAAGGCGCTGGAAATGGCCGAGAGTCCGGCGATGCGCGACCTCGCCTCGGCGGCGATCAAGGCGGCCAGGAGCACGCGCCGGACGAGCGAGGGCGAGCGCGGCGAAACGGACGGCGAGCGGCTGAGCGCCGCGGCGACGATCCGGATCGACGCCAACAAGTTTGGCGAAGCCTTCCGGACCGCTGCGTTGGATGGTTTCAGGCGCTTCCTCGAAGGCTTCGAGGAAGGATTGCGCGAAGCTGGCAACGTCGTCGAAGGTGAAGCCCGCGAGAAAGCGAACGGCTCCGGAAAGGCTACTCGCCCGTCGCCCGGCGAATCCGCCTAGTCGGCTCGCCGCCGCCGCGTAGCTGGCCGCGGATCGCGCCGGCGGGGTGGGCGGCATTGTGGACATTGACGTAGAAGCCGAAGGCCTGGGCGATCATCGCCCGGGCCGTCTGCTCGTCGACCGTGGCGCAGCCCTGGCTGCGGCCGGCGGCATCGGGCGTGGTCAGGGTGACGACCGGCGGCCCGGCCGCGCCGGCGGCGCCGCGATGGATGTGGGCGGCTGTCGCCGGATCGATCTGTCGCGCATAGAGATCCCAGCAGACCTCGCCACTGGCGCTGACGCGGACCTCGGCGGTGCCGGTGCCGTCCGCGTCGCCGGGCCCGGGCACTTCCTGCAGGCCGGTCATGGTGACGGCGAGGCGGGCGCGCTGAAGCTGTGGCTCGCGCCCGGTAGCACAGCCCGCGACCAGGGCAGCGCTCAGCAGCAGCATTGGAATGCGCATCGTCATTCTCCCCTTCATCCGCGCTCTATCCAGCGGGTCAGCAGCGTGTTGGCAATGGCAAAAGGCGGCGGCGCCTGGAACGGCGCCTCGGGATCGCCGGCCAGCGCCGCCTCGACGCCGGCGCGGTCGACCCAGATCGCATCCTCGAGCTCGTTGGTGTCGAGCGTCAGCGCGTCCGATTCGGAGCGGGCGACACACGCCATCATCAGCGAGCCGGGGAAGGGCCAGGGCTGGCTCGCGACATAGTCGACGTCGGTCGCACGAATCCCCGCCTCCTCGAACAATTCGCGCTGCACCGCCTCCTCGATCGATTCGCCGGGCTCGACGAAGCCGGCCAGCGCCGAATAGCGGCCGGCCGGATATTGCGGCTGGCGGCCGAGCAGAACCCGGCCCTGGTGCTCGGCGAGCATGATCACGACCGGATCGACGCGCGGGAAATGCTCGGCGCCGCAGCGGCCGCAGCGGCGGCCCCAGCCGGCACGGAAGCTGTCGGTGCCGTTGCCGCAGACGCCGCAGAACATGTGACGGTTGTGCCATTCGTTGAGGCTGCGCGCCGCACCCCAGATGGCGGCATCGCGGCCGCTCATCATCGCGATTAGCCGAAACACGCTCCAGGCGCGGCGGCCGATCGCTTCGGTCCGCACCAAGGGCGCGAACAGGGGAATGCCGTCGTCGAGGCCGAGGAAGATCGACTCCTCGATCCTTGCCTCGACGAACGGCGTCCAGTGGAGCGCTCCTTCATCGTCGAGCACCGGATCGAGATCGGCCAGCCGCAGCAGCCGCGCGTCGCCATTGGCCATCAAGGCG
>JAYRLF010000457.1:0-3051 GCA_041905385.1 Allosphingosinicella sp. | reverse complement strand
TGCCGGCAGCCCCTTCTCGGCGAGCATGTCCTTGATCAGGGTCGGTATGCCGGCGAGAGGCCCAGGCCGCGGCCTGACCGCCTGCCCGCGCGCGCGCTCGAACGTCGGCCAGGCGATGAAGTTGAGCATCGGATTGACGGCCTCGGCGTGCGCGATCGCGCGATCGACCAGCGCGGCCGGACTGGTCCGCCCGTCCTCGATCGCCGCGAGCATCGCGCTCATGTCCTCCGGCTCGGTCCGGGCCGCGATCGTCGCGGTCATCGCCTTATTCCACAACCGGCGAACGGATCGCGCGGACCGTCGCGGCATAAGGCCGCGGCGCCAGCCACATCAGGACCGCCGAAGCGACGAGCGCCGGCACGGTGACGATGGCGATGGCATGAAGCATGCCGCGCGGACCGGACAGCAGGCTCGAGAGCAAGCCGATGGCGAGTGGTGAGACCGCCACGGCGAGCCCGTTGACCACGCCGAGCAGCGCCATCACCCGCGAACGCAGCAAGGGCGGCGCAAGATTCTGCATGACCGTGGGCATAAGGGCTGAGGCCGCCACCCCCAGTGCCCCAAGCAAGGATGCAATGACATAGGCCTGGAACGCGGACCCGATGAACGGAAGGCAGAGCGCCGGCAGCGGCGTCAGCGCGACGAACAGGCCGGCGACCCGGACCGGCTCGTCATCTTCCGATCGTCCGCGCAGCTTGAGCAGCAAGGGGGCGAGTACGATGCCGGCGACGGTCGCGATCATGATTGCACCGCCGAGACCGATGCCGACCGCAGCCGGATCGATCCCGAACGCGCGCGGCAGGGCCGTCGGAAACCAGATCACGCTGGATTGCATCGCGACCGCCATCGCGAAGATCGATCCGAAGACGCAGCCGAGCGCCCGCTTGTGCCGGGACGCATAAGGCAGGAAATCCTGCATCGCCGCATCGCCGGAACCGACTCCCGCCGATTGCGGCGCGCCACGGCCGAGCGGGATCGTCATCACGAGCAGCACGAAGAGTGGCCCCGGCAAGGCGATCGCCACCATCGCGATCCGCCAGACCTCTACTCGTGCGAGCCACACCGGAAAATCGCCCTGCGCGCCCGCCAACCCGGCAAGCAGTGCCCCGCCGAGCGCCATGCCGAGGCCGGCACCCAGCATCGACGCACCATAGAAGATGAAATTGGCGCTGTTGCGCTGCCGCTCGGGAAAGAGATCGGGGATCATCGCGAAGATGATTGGCGCGAGCCCCGCCTCGCCGATCGCGATGCCGATCGTGCCGGCCAGCAGGCCGCCGAAACTCTCCTGAAATGCGAATAGGGCGGTTGCGAGCGACCAGCAGGCGACGCCGACCGCAAGGATCAGCCGGCGCCCGAACCGATCCGCGAGCCAGCCCATCGGATAGCTGGCGACGGTGGCGAAGACCGCCATGCCGAGCCCCTGCAACATGCCGATCTGCAGGTCGGTCACGCCGAGCGAGGCCTGCAGCGACGGCGCGATCAGCGGCAGCATCTGCCGCACTACGAAGGCGAACAGGGTCGTCAGCAGCAGGACAACGAGGCCGTACCAGGCCAGGGCCGACGCGCGCTGCTTCGGTTCGTCCGGCCCGGCCCGGCCCGAGTCGACCGGGACCGGCGCGGTCGACGCATAAGCGGGGTTTCCGGCGGTTGCTGTGCCCTTCATTGGCCGTCTCCCCTCTTGAATGACACCTTGGCGAGGCACCCTTCTCTATTTCATTTAAAAACAAGTTGACTTTATTGTCAATGGCACGGATGCTTGTCCCGGTCCACCCTGGCCGCGATTGCCGGCAAGCGCGGAACCGGCAAGCGAGTTCGGCTCCTCGCGTGGTTTCGGCGAGGTTGGATGGGAGAAAGCTCGATGCAATTTTCGGTTTGCGCGTCGCTGGACCAATTCACGCTTCCGCATCCCGGCGGCGAAGGCGGACTCAAGATCAGCGTCGCCGCGCCGGCGGCGCTGCCTGCCGAGGGACAGGTGCCGGTCTTCTATGTCGTCGACGGCGATCTGGTCTATGGCATGGCCGCGGAGATCGCCCGCGCCATGACGAGCGCGGATGGGATGCCGCCCTGCTATGTCGTCGGAATCGGCTATGACGCCGATTACGCGCTCTTCCTGAAGCTCAGGACCGCGGACCTGTCGCCCCCGCTCGGCGCCGAGGCGGCAACCAGGCTCGGTGCGCTCGGCGAAACGATCGGCAGCGACCGCAATGGCGGCGCCGGCACCTTTCTCGCCTTCCTCATCGACGCATTGCGGCCCGAAATCGCCGCCCGCTATCCGGCGACGGACGGCGCCGACCAATATCTGTTCGGCCATTCGCTCGGCGGGTTGTTCGCCGCCCACGCGCTGCTGACCCGACCCGACAGCTTCTCTGCCTTTATCGCCAGCAGCCCATCGCTGTGGTGGGACGATTTCTCGATCCTCGGCAAGCTGCCGGACTTCGCCGAGGCGATGGCCGCCTTGCCGAGGCTGCCGCGCGTGCTGGTCGAGGTCGGCGGCAAGGAACAGGATCTGCCGGAGGCGCTACCGCCGGGCGCCGGGATGAGCTTGGCGGAAGCGCAGCAGCATATCCGCCGCGCCCGCATGGTCGATGCGGCGCGCGAGTTCGCCGAGGCGCTGCGCGCGGCAGGCGTCGCCGAGACGCGCCACATCGCCTTTGCCGAAGAGGATCATGTCTCGGTCGCCCCGAGTGCGCTGCTGCACGGCATGCGCTTCGCCCTGCGGCACAAGAGCTGAGCCGACCGAACATTCGAACGAGAAGGAAAAGGGGGAGTGACGATGCGAAATTTGGTTGGGACGAGCGCGCTGGCCCTCATACTGGCATCACCGGCCGCCGCCTGGGCGCAGGCCGGTACCGCAAGCGATGCGACCGCCGATGCGGTCGAGGATCAGGAAATCGTCGTCACCGCGCAGAAGCGTACCCAGTCGCTGATCGATGTGCCGCAGTCGATCTCGGTCGTCTCCGGAGCGACGCTCGAGCGCCAGGGCGCGACCAATTTCACCCCCCATTCCTGGCAAACAAGCCGCCAAAAAACTCGACCTGGCAACCGCCGAGG
>JAYRLF010000456.1:0-3069 GCA_041905385.1 Allosphingosinicella sp. | reverse complement strand
CACGTCGCGCTCGCGCGTCGTCAGCGGTTCCGGGTGATCGAGCGCCTCCTCGCGCCAGGAGGAGTCGGCCACAGGGCGCGCCGTGTCCGGGCTGAGCGGCGCATAGAGGTATCGCTCGCCGGCCGCGACGGTGCGGATCGCCTCGACCAGGGTCTCGGGCGAGACGCCCTTGAGCAGGAAGCCGCGCGCGCCGGCGCGAACGCCGCCGACCAGCGCGGCGTCGTCCTCGAAGGTGGTCAGCAGCAGGGTCGGCGGCAGCGCGTTGCGGGCGGCGAGCGCGTTGATCACCTGCACGCCATTATATTTGGGCATGCGCACGTCGAGCAGCAGCACGTCGGGCCGCGTCGACAGCACCAGGTCGATCGCCCGGGCGCCATCCTCGGCCTCGGCGACCACCTCGATCCCTTCGAACAAAGCGAGCAGCGCGCGCAGCCCGCTGCGGATCAGCGCCTGATCGTCGGCGAGGCAGACCCGAATCATGCGAGCCCGCCGAAGGCAGGGATCCGGCCGCTGACGGTGAGGCCGCGGCCGGCCGGCGCGCTGAACGAGAGCTTGCCGCCGAGCAGCTCGAACCGCTCGCGCATGCCGGCAAGGCCGGCGCCCTCGACCACGGCGCCGCCGCGGCCATTGTCGCGGCCGATGATGTCGAGCGTGCCGTCGTCCAGCTGCCTGAGCTCGATGACGAGCTCGGTGGCGCCGGCATGGCGCAGGGCGTTGGTGACCAGCTCCTGGACGCAGCGCAGGATCGTGTCCGCGCGCGGGGCGTCGATCGCGAACAGCTCGTCGGGAAAGACGAGGCGGATATCGAGTCCGGTCACGCCGTCGGCGATCGATTGCAGCGTCTGGCGCAGGTCGACCGGCTGGATGCGGACCTGATTGACCGCGCCGCGCACCTCGCCGAGCATCCGGTCGGCAAGCTCGCGCGCCTGCCGCAGATGGCCGGCCGCCGGGCCGTCGGTGGTCCGCTCGGCGACGTCGAGATGAAGAGCGAGGCTGGTGAGGTTGTGGCCGAGCACGTCGTGCAGGTCGCGCGAGATCCGCACCCGCTCCGCCATCCGCACGCTTTCGGAAACCAGCGCCTGGGTCGCGCGCAGCTCGTCATTGACCCGGGCGAGCTTGGCCCGCGCCTCGGCCTCGCGCCGGACCAGATGGGCCGCGCTCAGCGCGAAGAATTCGAAGCCGAAGGTGGTGATCAGCACGAGCCAGTTCATCGGATCGGGCGACGGCACGCAGTTGATCAGCGCGAGCACGGCCGATTGCGCGGCGACCGCGGCGACCGCGATTCGGAGCGGCGCCACCCAGCCGATCTGCCAGGCGATCACCACCATGATCACGGTGACGATGAAGCTGGGATAGATGACGATCAGGCCCATCGCCGCGAGACTCTGCACGGCGAGCAAGGCGGCGAAGGCGAGGCCGCCCGGCGCGACCCGCGATGCGAATATATAGGCGCCGATCAGCAGGCCGAAGCCGAGCGCCATCTTGGCCGGCCAATAGGCGACGCCAACCGTCATGTGCGGCTCGAAGAAGCCGCTGTAGATCGCCTTGGTGACGGCGGCCGCGATCAGCAGCGAGCAGCTGATGTGGACGAGCCGGGCGTCCAGCGCCGGCTGGTCGGGCGATCGGGGCTGCGGCTCCATGGCGGCGAGCATAAGGCTGCCGCGCATCCCTGTCACATGACGGATGTCATGGGTCGGGACCGTGACGGCGCTCACTTTCGGGGCGGGGCGCCGCGCCCGCATCACTGCCGGGCCCGAACCAAGCGAGGATCCGATGCATTCCAGCCCCTTCACCTGCGGCCTCCTGGCCGCCTGCTCGATCGCCCTCGCTGCGTCGCCGGGGCGGGCGCAGCGCGTCGGCGAGAATGCCGTCGCCGCCGCGTCCGATGCCTTCGGGGTCAGCATCGGCACCGAGCGGATCGGGGTCTATGCGACCGACAATGTCCGCGGCTTCAGCCCGATCACCGCGGGCAACCGGCGGATCGAAGGCATGTATGTCGACACATTGACCCAGGGGCTGACGCCCCGGCTCGTCACCGGCTCGACCATCCGGGTCGCCCTTGCGGGCCTCGGCTATGCCTTTCCGGCGCCGTCGGGGATCGTCGATTATGGCCTGCGCCCGGCCGGCGACGAATTCGTCGCCAGCGTCGTCGCCGGGCGGCCGGTCTATGGCGACTATTATCTCGAGATCGACGCCCAGCTGCCGATCCTGCCGGGGCGTCTCGGCGCCGCGGCCGGCGCCGGCATCGCCCGCAACAATTATTCCGATGGCCGGACGAGCCGCAACCTCACGCTCGGCCTCATTCCGCGGTTGCGCTTCCCGGGAGGCGCGCTGACCGCCTTCTGGACCTTCGACGAATATCAGGGCGACACCGGATCGCTGATGGTCACAACCGGACCTTATCTGCCGCCCGAATTCGAGCCCGAGCGGTTCGAAGGGCAGAGCTGGGCGACACGGCTCCAGCGCACCCACAATTACGGCGCGATCGGCCATGTCGACCTCGCCCGCGACTGGCGGCTCAGCGCCGCGGCGTTCGAGGCGCGCTCGACCCGTTACCGCACTTATATCGATCTGTTCCTCGATGTGCGCCCCGATGGCAGCGCGACCAATGTGATGATCTCCGAGCCGGTGCTGCCGGCGCGCTGGACGTCGGGCGAGGCGCGGCTGACCTGGTCGCCGAGCAGCGAGGATTTCGCGCACCAGGTCCAGCTGTCGCTGCGCGGACGCGACAAGGTGTCGGAGGGCGGCGGCGGCGCGTCGGTCGTTCTCGGCCCGGCGCGGATCGGCATCGCCAACCCGGCCCCCGAACCGGATTTCACGTTCCAGCCGACCACGCTCAACGCGGTCACCCAATGGTCGGCGGGCCTTTCCTATATCGGGCGATGGCGGCGCTTCGCCGAGCTCAATCTCGGCGTCCAGTCGACGCGCTACCGCCAGCTGGTCGAGCGCGCCGGCGCGACCGGCCGGACGCGCGACAATAGGCTGATCTACAGCGCGGCGCTGGCGGTCAGGCCCGCCGCATGGCTCACCCTCTATGGCGGCCGGACCGTCGGGCTGGAGGAGACGGCC
>JAYRLF010000455.1:888-3072 GCA_041905385.1 Allosphingosinicella sp. | reverse complement strand
CATAGCGCTCGGCGCCGCCGCTTGCGGCCTCGACCAGACGCTGCGCCGCTTCGATCTCGCTTTCGGACGGCGAGAAGATCCGATTGACCGTCTCGATCTGGAGGGGGTGGATCACAGATTTGCCGTCGAAGCCGAAGGTCCGCCCCTCGGCGCATTCCGCGGCGAGGCCGTCATCGGCCGCGAGCTTGTTATAGACGCCGTCGAAGGCTGCGATGCCGGCCGCGCGGGCGACCAGGACCACCCGCTGCAGGGCATAGGACAGGCCGGCGCGGCTGGATCCCGGCGGGATCGCGAGCGAGGCGCGCAGATCGTTGGTGCCGGCGATCAGGCCGCGCGTCGCCGGCGCGATCGTGGCCGCATCCATCACGCCGCGCGCCGTCTCTATCATCGCCAGGCAGGGCCGTCCGACCAGCCAGGCCGTGTCGGCCGCCTGCTTGGCGGACTCGGCCCGGGCGAGGACAACATAGTCGGCCGACGACCTGCGCACCGCGACCACGTCCTCGCCGAAATGCCTGGTGCTGCTCGCATTGACCCGGATCGCCACCGGTCGCCCGCCATAGCCCGTGGCGGTGGCGGCCACCGCGGCCTCGCGCGCGCTGGCCTTGTCTTCCTCCTTCACCGCATCCTCGAGATCGAGAATGACCATGTCGGCGTCCAGCTCGCGGGCCTTTTCGACCGCGCGCGGATTCGAGGCCGGCAGGAACAGGAGGGAGCGGCAGTGGCGGAGCGTGTCGGCAGCCATGGGCGATCTCCGAAATTGCTTGGACGCGAGATATTTTGCCTACATGATATCGCTGGAAAAGCGGGAGGAAACTCCAATGGAACTGATCTTCCTCATTCTCATCGCCTTCGTGCTGCTCTGGCTGTTCGCGAGCGTGAAGATGGTCCGCCAGGGCTATCAATATACGATCGAGCATTTCGGCCGGTTCACGTCGGTCGCGGCGCCGGGCCTCAATTTCTATCCCGCCATCTTCTACCGGGTCGGCCGCAAGGTGAACATGATGGAGCAGGTGCTCGACATCCCCGGACAGGAGATCATCACCAAGGACAACGCCATGGTCTCGACCGACGGCGTCGTCTTCTTCCAGGTGCTCGACGCCGCCAAGGCGGCCTATGAGGTCAGCGATCTCTATGTCGCGATCCTGAACCTGGTGACCACCAATTTGCGCACCGTGATGGGTTCCATGGACCTGGACGAGACCCTGTCCAAGCGCGACGAGATCAACGCCCGCCTGCTCGACGTGATCGACCATGCGACGACTCCCTGGGGCGTCAAGATCACCCGCGTCGAGATCAAGGACATCCGGCCGCCGGCCGACATCGTCAATTCGATGGCCCGCCAGATGAAGGCCGAGCGCGAGAAACGCGCCGCGATCCTCGAATCCGAGGGCATGCGCGCGTCCGAGATCCTCCGCGCCGAAGGCCAGAAGCAGTCGCAGATCCTCGAGGCCGAGGGCCGGCGCGAGGCCGCCTTCCGCGATGCCGAGGCACGCGAACGCGAGGCGGAGGCCGAAGCCAAGGCCACGCAGATGGTCTCCGACGCGATTGCGAGCGGCAATGCCCAGGCGATCAACTATTTCATCGCCCAGAAATATGTGGAGGCAATCGGCAAGTTCGCCGACTCGCCAAATGCCAAGACGATCCTGTTCCCGGTCGAGGCGACCCAGCTGATCGGCACGCTCGGCGGCATCGGCGAGCTGGCCAAGGTCGCGCTCGGCAGGGACGAGCCGCTGGTTGCGGTGCCGTCGGTGCGGCGCGAGGGCGGCCAATAATGGACCTGAGCGGCCTCGAAGCCCATTGGTGGTGGCTGCTCGGCGCCGCCCTGCTCGGCATCCTCGAGATCTTCTTTCCCGGCGTGTTCCTGATCTGGATGGCGGCCGCCGCGGCCGTCACCGGCATCGCGGTCGCGCTGACACCACTGCCGGTGGCGATCCAGCTGATCCTGTTCGCGATGCTGGCGATCGGCGCCGTCTATGCCGGTCGTCGCTATTACGAGCGCAACCCGGTGCCGAGCAGCGACCCGCTGCTCAACGACCGCACCGCACGCTTGATCGGCCAGCGGGTGACGGTGGTGAAGGCGATCGCCCATGGCGAAGGCCGGGTCCGCGTCGGCGACAGCATCTGGGCCGCTTCGGGAGCCGATGCCGAGGAAGGCAGCATGGTGATGGTGACCGGCGCTCATGG
>JAYRLF010000455.1:0-878 GCA_041905385.1 Allosphingosinicella sp. | reverse complement strand
CCTGCCTGGAAGTGGCGCCGGTCCCCAGCCTCCCGCCCCGGTCAGACCAGGACGGGTAAAGGCGCGAGATCGGGCTCGACCCAGCCGAGCCGCGCCTCCACCGAGAACAGGCGCTCGCGGCTGTAATAACCGAGCGGCCAATCGCGCTTCCCCTCAGGTCCGCTCAGCAGGGCGTTGATCCGCTCGGCAAGGCCGCCGCCGCTGCGCGCCAGTGCCTGGCGGACGCCGCGAATGAACGCCTGGGTGATCGTCTCATGATAGCCCTGGGTCTCGTCGTTCACCCCGCCGACGCTGACATTGTAGCGTCGGATCAGGTCGGGCAGGTCGCGCTCGGGCAGGATGTCCGGCCGCTCGATCAGCAGCCAGGCGCAGGTGGCGAGATGCGCTTCGTGGGTCCAGGCGCTTTTCGGCAGGGTGCAGGCAAGCATGCCCTCCCCAACCGAGCGGATCGCATCGTCGTCGTCGAATAATCTTGGTCCAAGGTCCGTCATGTTCATGTCCCTCGAATAGCAAAAGGAGCGCGCCGGCCTCGCCGGCGCGCTCCTTTCGAAAGGTTGCGTCTGGTGGGCGTCAGGCCGCGGAGATGATCACTTCCTGCGCTTGTTGTTGGGACGCGTCCGCACCCGGCGCGGCCGAAAGCACGGCGGCGTCGACATGGTCCGCGAAGCGGGCGAAATTGTCGGTGAAGAGCTTCACCAGCTTTGCCGCGGTGGCGTCATAATCCGCCTTGTCGGCCCAGGTGTCGCGCGGATTGAGGATCCGCTGCTCGACGCCCGGCACGCTGACCGGCACGTCGAAGCCGAACCAGTCATCCTTGCGGAAGGCGACATCGTTGAGGCTTCCGTCAAGCGCGGCGTTCAGCAACGCGCGGGTCGCCT
>JAYRLF010000037.1:0-18011 GCA_041905385.1 Allosphingosinicella sp. | reverse complement strand
CTGGGGAGGAACGGGGTCAGCGCTCCACGATCACCTTCAAATAGGTCGCCGGAATCTCGGTCTGATCGGGGCCGCCCTGGTTCTGCGCCTCGAACAGGGCCTTGAGCTCGGCGTGGAGCTGGGCGTCGCGGCCTTGCGATTCGGCCGCGTCGAAGGCGTTCATGGTCGGACCGTAATAATGACGGAAGATGTCGAGGAATTCGTGCGGCGGGCCGGCGTGTCGGAACAGCCAGGTGGCGCGCTCGCAGCGGATCCGCTCCGGTGCGATGCCGGCGGCGCCGAAGCGCTCGCGGACATTGTCCTCGACGCCCCAGGTGACCGGGCTGACGAAGCCTTCGGGCGGGGGCGGGGTGTAGGCGGCGCTGATCTTCAGGATCTGCGCGACCAGGGTCGGATCGCCCGGGATCCAATTGCCCATCACGATCCGGCCGCCCGGCTTCGTCACCCGCACCATCTCGCGGGCGACGTCGTGCGGGCGCGGCGCGAACATCGCGCCGAACATGGTGAGCAGGAGATCGAAGCGCGCATCGGCGAGGCCGGCGAGGTTCGAGGCGTCGCCTTCCTCGAAGCGAAGGTTGGCGAGGCCCGCCGCCCGGGCGCGGGCATTGCCGGCCGAGACCAGATTGGCGGCGATGTCGACGCCGAGCACGTCGGCGCCGGTGCGCGCCGCCGGCAAAGCGGTGGTGCCGTCGCCGCAGCCGAGATCGAGCATCTCCATGCCGGCACGGACGCCGAGACCGGCGATCATCTCCTCGCCGCTCACGCGCATCGTCTCGGCGATCCGGGTGAAATCGCCTTTTTCCCAAAGGGCCTTGTTCGGGTTCATCGGGGGGTCTCCTTGATTTGACCGGTCCTGCTCGAACTGCATCGCGTCCCGGCGAAGGCCGGGACCCAGGACGACGGCCGAGCTGGACCCCGGCCTTCGCCGGGGAACTGAATTCGAAGGGGGCGGCACTAGAGGGTGCGCCGGTCATGGACACCGCCGTGCGACGAACCTGCGTTCGGCGGCGACCAAGCCGTGTTCCGTTGTGGCCGCGATCCATGATAGCTTCCGACTTCAGGTCCCGCTCGGGCCGGGTGTGCTTGCGTCCTTGGGGGAGGGGCACGGCAATGTTCCAGACCAATTTGAGTCACAGCTATTTCCCGGCCATGGCCGACGCGCCGCTGCGGCCGACGACGATCGCCGACATGCTCGCCGCCCAGGCCGACGCGCGCGGCGACGCACCGGCGCTGCGCGAATTGCTGCCGGACGGATCGATCGGGCGGGAATGGAGCTATGCCGAGCTGCTTGCCGACTGCGCCCGGCTGGGACGCGCGCTCGCGTCGCGCCATCCGGCCGGGGCGCGGGTCGGCATCCTCGCCAACAACCTGCCCGAATGGGTGCTGATGGAGATGGCGACGGCGCTCGCCGGCCTCACGCTGGTGACGATCAATCCCAGCTTCATCGCGTCCGAGGTGCGCTACGTGCTCGAGCAGTCGCGCGCCGAGGCGATCTATTATGCGCCGAGCGTGCGCGGCAATCCGCTCGGTCCGGTCGTCGCGGCGGCCTGCGAAGGACTGGAGCGGATCACGCACCGGATCCTGCTGCCCGACCATGACGCGCTCTATGACGGCGCCGATCGCGGCGCGCTGCGTCCGACCGTGCCGGAGGACATCGTCCAGATCCAATATACGTCGGGGACGACCGGCTTTCCCAAGGGCGCGCTGCTGCACCAGAAGGGGCTGATCCAGAACGGCTATGACACGCTCGGCCGCGGCGGGGTCGAAGCGGGCCACACGCTGCTCGCCTTCATGCCGCTGTTCCACACCGCCGGCTGCGCGGTCACCGTCCTCGGCGGCCTGTCGCACGGCGCGACCCTGCTGCTTGCCCACGGCTTCGACCCGGCGATGCTGGTCGTCGCGACCGAGCGCGAGCGGCCCGAATTCATTCTCGGCGTGCCGACGATGATCGTGGCGATGGTCGAGGAGGTGCGGCGCAGCGGCCGCGACGTCGGTTCGGTCCGCTGCGTGATGGCGGGCGGCGCCCTCGTCTCGCCCGAGCTGGTCGCGCGGGTGCGCGAGACGTTCGGGGTGCCGATCCAGATCATCTACGGCCAGACCGAAAGCTCACCGGTGATCACCGCCGCCTGGCTCGAAGATGCGGACGCGGATCTGTCGGAGACGATCGGCCAGCCGCTGCCGCATCTCGAGGTCGCGATCCTCGATCCCACGAGCGGCGCGGTCTGCCCGTGCGACGCGCAGGGCGAGATCTGCGTGCGCGGCTATTCGCTGATGGCCGGCTATAACGACAATCCGGAGGCGACCGCGGCGGCGATCGACGCCGAAGGCTGGCTCCATACCGGCGATCTCGGCCGGATGGACGCGCGCGGCTATGTCAGGATCACCGGGCGGGTGAAGGACATGATCATCCGCGGCGGCGAGAATATCTATCCGGCCGAGATCGAGAATGCGATGCTCGAGCATCCCGCCGTGGCCGAGGCCGCGGTGGTCGGGATCCCGCACGAGAGATGGGGCGAGATCGCCGCCTGCTTCCTGCGCGCCCGCGCCGAGGAGCGGCCGTGCTGCGACACGCTCAAGGCCCATGTCCGCGCCCGGCTGTCGCCGCAGAAGACGCCGGCCCACTGGATCTGGGTCGAAAGCTGGCCGATGACCGGATCGGGCAAGATCCAGAAATTCGCGCTGCGCGAGGCCTATCTGCGCGGCGAGCATGTGCCGGCGGGATAGCCGGGCGCCACTTGATCGAGATGAAGGACGGCCGCCTGCGCCAGCGTTTATGGGCGGGGCGTGCGCTATTACATGCACATCTGCAACGGCAACGGATTCGTCGAGGACCAAGAGGGCCGCGAGCTCGCCAGCGACGCCGAGGCGCGCAAGCTGGCGATCGAGGCGGCGCGGGACGTCATGGCGGGCGACGTCCGGACCGGCCTGCTCGATCTCAGCTCGTTCATCGAGGTCGAGGACGAGAGCCACGCGCTGTTGTTCACGATCACCTTTGCGGACGCGGTGACGGTGACGCCCGCGGGGCCGTCGGTCAGGCGAACGCCATCCGATTGACCGCATCGCCGCCAGGCGCCGCGAGATGGAGATAGGCCGGGTCGAAATCGCCGATCAGCTGCAATTGGTCCCAGTCGATAATGTGGATCACGCGATTGTGCAGCTCGACGACGCCGTCATGCTTGAGTGCTTGCAGCGAGCGATTGACGTGAACCGAGGTCAGTCCGGTCATGTCGGCGATGTGATTCTGCGTCGCCGGGAAGGGGATCGACGCGCCGCTCCTCGTGGTCAGACCCGCCGACCGGCAGGCGACCTCGCACAGCAGGTGGCACAGGCGCGCACGCGCGTCGCGCCGGCCGACATTGACGGTCCATTCGGCGAGGATCGCCGCGTCGACGACGCATTCGCGCCAGAAGGCCTCGGCAATCGCCGGGTGGGCGCGCGCGACGGCGCGCAGCGCTGTAAGCGGCACCCGCAATATTGTGGTGACCGTGAGCGCCTGCAGCGCCGACGAAGCTTCCGGCGCCACGACCGAGTGGAGGTCGATCATGTCCCTCGGCAAGTGGATCGCCGTGATCTGCCGGTTGCCCTCACTATTCTGGCCGAAGCGGCCGACCATGCCCGCGACGACGAAGCTGGCATGATCGACCCGCTCGCCGAGCCGGACGAAATCGCGGTTGGTCTGGATCTGCGCCGGATGGGCCGGCAGCGCGAGAATCGCCTGTCGTTCGACCGGGCCGAGCGCAGAGCGCGAAGCCAGCTTGTCGAGAAAGGGAAATAAAGGCGAGGGATCGGAGAGGCTCATGACATGACTCCGGCTATGCAAGCATGAGCATGACGATTCACTCTCAGCCACCGGCGCCTGCGGAAGGTGAAGGCCGGTGATGGATCAGTCCTTACTCCACTTCGGTCAAAGCCGAGCTAATCTGGATCAAGTTTCGGGAAATGATCGTGGCCGCGGCGATTCGCGCAAGGCCGGCAATTGCCGTCGGTCCCCGCGCCATGGCATCCTGAGCCCCGGGGGGCGGATTGGACTCGAGCGAAAGGATTCGACCGATGCGCTGGCTGACCGAGGAGGACCGCGCGGGACTCACCCCCGCCGAGCAGAGCGAGCCGCGCACGCCGCTGCCGGTGCGGATGGTCGCCAGCGAGGAGTATCGGCCGGCGCCGCAGAGCGTGAAACAGCGCGAGACCGAAGCCCGGCTCTATGCGATCGCGGACGAGATCGCGCCGAAGCTCGGGCTGACGCGGCGGCGCTTCTTCCAGACCGCCTCCGGTATGGCCGCCGGCTTCCTCGCCCTCAACGGCGCGTTCGGCCGGCTGTTCGAGGTCGGCGCCGCGGAGGCGTCGACGCTGGAGATGGCGCAGGAACGCTCCAGCGCTTTGTCCGGCCAGTTCATCATGGACATGCACACCCATTTCCTGCGCGACGACACGCGGCTGACCGGCTTCGTCCGACTGCGCGAATCGGTCGCCGCCCAGGGCTGGAACCCGCAGCTGACCCAGGCCGGCGAGCAGAGTCTCGAGGATCTCAAGTTCGCGAATTATTTCAAGGAGATCTATCAGGACAGCGACACCAAGATCGCACTCATCTCCTCGGCGCCGTCCGACATTCCGGAGGACTGGTTCCTGACCAACCAGCAGATGGCCGAAGCCAAGGCGCGGGTGAACCGCGAGGCGGGGTCGCTGCGGATGATGAGCCATGCGATCATGACGCCGGGCGCGCCGGGCTGGCTCGAGCAGCTCGACGCCGCGCTCGCGCTCAGGCCGGATTCGGTCAAGGGCTATACGGTCGGCGACAACACCCACAAGGAGACCGCCCGCCATCCGTGGCGGATGGACAGCGACGACACCTATCAGGGCTATCGGCGGATCGCGGCGGCCGGCATCCGCAACATCTGCGTCCACAAAGGCCTGTGGGGCCGCGGCCTCGACCAGCGCTTTCCCAATCTCGCGCCGCATGCCCGGGTCGAGGATGTCGGCAAGGCGGCGCAGGATTGGCCGCAGCTCAATTTCGTCATCTATCACGCCGCCTACCGGCTCGACGATCCGGCCTGGGCTTTGGCCGAGTTCGACCGCACCGGGCGGATCGACTGGGTGACCGACCTCGCCGAGATCCCGGAGCGCTACGGCGTCACCAATGTCTATGCCGATCTCGGCCAGATCTTCGCCCAGACCCTGGTCGCCCAGCCGCGGCTGTGCGCGGCGATCATGGGCCAGCTGATCAAGGGACTGGGGGCGGACCATGTCTGCTGGGGCACGGACGCGGTCTGGACCGGTTCGCCGCAATGGCAGATCGAGGGCCTGAGGCGGCTCGAGATACCGGAAGCGATGCAGCGCGCGCACGGCTTCGCGCCGCTCGGTCCGGCCGACGGACCGGTCAAGAACGGCATCTTCGGCGGCAACAATGCCCGGCTCTACAATATCGATCCGGCGCGGGTGCGGGCGGCGCTGGACGGCGATCATTTCTCGGCCCGCCGGCGCGCCTATCTGGCGGCCGGCGCGCAGCCGTCGAACCGGCGTTACGGCTATGTGACGCGGTCATGACCGGCGCCGACGCCCCCTATCATGCGCATATCTATTATTCGGACGCGGAGCGGCCGGCGGCGGAGGCCCTGCGCGACCGGTTCGAAGACATGGCGCAGGACGGCCCGGTCCTGTTCGTCGGCCGGATGACCGACGGTCCGGTCGGGCCGCACCCGATCCCGCAATTCGAAATCCACTTCCTTGCGAAGGATCGGGCCGCGATCGTCGCCGCGATCGTCGACAGCCGCCTGCGTGCGCTCGTTCACCCGCTCACCGACGACGATCTCGCCGATCATACGACGTTCGGCGACTGGATCGGGGAGCCGGTTGCGCTCGACGTCTCGGTGCTGGATCCGCCCGGCGTGAACCAGGGGGTCGGGCGCTTCGGCAAGACGGATTTCTGACTCCAGCTCCCCCCACACCTAGGGGAGGAAAGTCACCAATATGCAATCATCCGCCCTGCCGTCAGGGCGCTCAGCCAAGCCAGCAGCGAGAGCACGGCCGCCACGCCGCGCCGGACGTGGTGGCCCTCTTGGGTCCAGTCGCCGCCGAGGCGAAGCGCGGCGACGTTGACCAGCCCGA
This sequence comes from Allosphingosinicella sp., assembly GCA_041905385.1. GTDB lineage: Bacteria > Pseudomonadota > Alphaproteobacteria > Sphingomonadales > Sphingomonadaceae > Allosphingosinicella. The sequence continues at coordinate 11,909 of JAYRLF010000037.1, read as the reverse complement.
CGAGGATCGCGGCGAACTTGACGTAGAGGAAGGGGTTGGCGGCATATTCGGTCGCCTGGACGATCAGCAGCAGCGGGCCGGTGAGTATCGCGATGGCGAGGCCGGACGCCGCGACGGTCACCGCGGGGCGGGCGACGGCCGCGACCGGCAGCGCGCGCCAGGCGCCGAGCAGCCTGAGGTCGAGCAGCATGATCGCGCCGACCAGCAAGGCGATGCCGAAAACGTGCAGCGTGTTGAGGCCGGCATAGAGCCAGCCGCTCTCCTGCAGGAAGCGGGCGAGCGGCGTCGCCTCGAGCCAGGCCGCGAGGGACTGGATCCGGCTCAGCTGCGTTCCGGGTAGAGATCGAAGGTGCGGTTGCCGATCACCAGCCGTTCGGTCTTCATCTCGAGCGTCCGCGGATTGCGATGGCGGTGGCCGCGCGCCGTCACCCGGGTGCCGCGCGGCAGCGCCGCCATGGTGAGGCCGGCGCGCTGGATCCGGGTCGGCGGCGACAGCACCACGTCCCAGACCTGCCGGTTCACCCGCACCCGGAGCAGGCCGTGCGGCCCGCCGAGATTGGCGGATTCGACGATTCCGCTCAGCGCGAATTCCTGATCGAGATAGCCGGCCCAGCCGTGATGGGCGGCGGAGGGGGTCGCGAGCGCCGCACCGGCGGCGAGGGCGGCGGCGAGCGGGGCTTTGCGCATGCAATCCTCCTTGCGAGTCTCGTCACCCATCTTAGCGCCGGGCGCCGCGCGCCCAAAGACCTTGCGTCAAGATAATCGCAACACAGTTCCGCTAGGGGCGGAGCTCCGATTCCACCGCCCTGAACTGGAAAGACGCGGCCCGACACGATGGACATCCGGCACGCGCAGCAGATCCTGGCGTCCGACCCGGCCGCGGTCGACCCGTCGCCGCGCGCGGCGTTGCCCGGCGCCGCCATGCCGACCTTCGCCCAGTGCCGCCACGATTCCGCTCTGGTCCGTGCCTGGCTCGAGCTGGAAGCGACGGGCTCGCTGCCGACCCAGAGCTTCGCTTTCGCCGCCGCTCTGGACGACACGCTGCTGGCCGAGACCGAGATCGCGATCGCCGCGGCGTCCGGACCCGGCGGTGTCGCGGCGCTGCTGCCGCTGTGCCGCGGACCGGGATGGCTCGACCGCTGGCGGCTGGCCGGGGCGGACGAGGTGTTCGAGCCCGGCGACGCCTTGTTTCGGGACCAGGCCGCCGTCACGGCGCTGGCCGAGACCTTGGCCCGCCTGTCCCGACCGCTCGACCTCGACCGCATCCCTGCCGCCTCGCCGCTGATCCCGGCGCTGCGCGCGGCGATGAAGGGCAGGGGGATGGTCGCGGTCCGGCCCGCCAGGGCAAGCCCGACCATCGCCCTGGACGAGGGCTGGAAGATGCCGGAGTCGCAGTTCAATTCCGGGCGGCGTTCCGATTTCCGCCGCGCCGCGCGCCGGGCGGCGGAGGAGGGCGCGCTCGGATTCGAGATGCTGTCGCCGGGCCCCGAGGAATTCGACGCCCTGTTCGACGAGGCGATCGCCGTCGAGCTGCGCAGCTGGAAGCGCGAGGCGGGGACCGCGATCCTGTCCGACCCGGCCAAGGAGCGCTTCTTCCGGGCCTGGTTTCGCGCGGCCAGCGCGGCCGGCGCGCTGCGGATCGCCTTCCTCAGGATCGGCGGCAAGGTCGTCGCGATGCAATTGGCGCTGGAGACGCTCGGCCGCTACTGGCTGTTCAAGATCGGCTTCGACGAGGGCCATGCCCGCTGCTCGCCGGGCAATCTGCTGATGCTCGAGACGATCGGCTGGGCGGCGCGACGCGGGCTCGCCTCGTTCGAGCTGCTCGGCGACGTCGAGCCCTGGATCGCCACCTTCTGGACCCGGGCGGAGCATGATTGCGTCCGCGTCCGCACCTATCCGTTCGGGCCCCGCGGCGCGGCCGCCCTCGTCGGCGACACGTCGATCTGGCTGCGGCGACGCCTCGGGCGGACCAAGAGCTGATGGGTCGCCTCCGCGCGCTGATGCGCAACGCCCGCTACGCGCTGCCGCGCCAGATCGAGCGGCATTTCCGCGGGCCCGGTCCGGCCGCGGCCGCGCAACTCTGCGCCCGGGCCCATGGGCGGGGGCTCGCCGCGTCGGTCGGCTATTTCCAGGCGGAGGATGGCCGACCCGAAGAGATCGTCGACGCCTATGTCGCGGTCGCGGCCAGGCTCGCCAGGCTGGACGGGGAGACCTATCTGTCGGTGAAGGCGCCGCCGCTCGCCTTCGACGGCGCCCTGCTGCACGCCATCGCGGATGCCGGCCTGCCGGTGCTGCTCGACGCGCATGCGCTCAAGGATGCGGACCGGACGCTCGATGCGGCGGCCGGGCTGCTTCCGGCCCGGCCCGGCACCGGTGTCGCCCTGCCGGCGCGCTGGCGCCGCAGTATCATGGACGCCGCCGCCTTTCGCGACACGAGCGCGCGGGTCCGCATCGTCAAGGGCGAGTGGGCCGATCCGGACTGGCCCGACGCGGATGTCGCGGCGGCCTATCTTCGCGTCGCAGGCGCGCTCGCCGGGCGCGCCGCGCCGGTCGCGGTCGCGACCCACGATCCGGCGCTCGCCGAAGCGGCGCTGACCATCCTCCAGGCATCGGGCACGCCGTGCGAGCTCGAGCAGTTGCGCGGCTTGCCGCGGCGCCGGACGACGGCGGTGGCGCGGCGGCTCGGCGTGCCGGTCCGGCTCTATATTCCGTTCGGTCCGGGCTGGTGGCCCTATGCCGTCGACAGCGCGCTGGCCCGACCTTATCTGCTGCGCTGGATGCTCCAGGATCTGCGCCGGCCGGCGCCGTCGACCTGGACGCCGAGCCGGGGCCCGGCTTGATATTTGTTAGAAGTTGTTGTTTTGGTTAGATTAATCTAAGAATCTGTAGACGCGCCGACGGATCGGGCAGGTCTTCCAGCCCGTGGCTTGTCCGATCCAATCCACATAAGGTCGCCAAGCCCCTCGCGCCCATTGCCCGCGATGCGGCGGCGCGCAGGACTGTCACGGCGCGTCATTCCATTTTCTATTCCGCCTCCGCAGGAATCCCGTTACGATTGCCGCCTCATTGGAGCGGGAGCCAAAGCTGTGGTCTTCGATTTCCTTCGCAAGCAGTTCATCGACGTCATCGAGTGGACCGACGAGCCGGGCGTGCTCGCGATCAAATATCCGATGGCCGACAACGAGATCCAGAATGGCGGCCAGCTGACCGTCCGCGAGGGCCAGATGGCGGCCTTCATCAACGAGGGCCGTGTCGCCGACGTGTTCGGCCCGGGCCTGCACAAGCTCGAGACGGCGAACCTGCCGGTCCTCACCTCGCTGATGAACTGGGACAAGGCGTTCGCCTCGCCGTTCAAGTCCGACGTCTATTTCTTCTCCACCCGCGAGCAACTCGGCCGCAAATGGGGCACGCCCCAGCCGATCACCGTCCGCGACAAGGAGTTCGGCCCGCTGCGGGTGCGCGCCTTCGGCTCCTACAGCTTCCACATCGCCGACGTCGCCCCCTTCTCGCTGAAGGTGATGGGCTCTCTCCAGCGGGTCACCTGCGAGGACCTCGAGAGCCAGCTCCGCTCGGTGATCGCGTCCGCGATCGCGACCGCCCTGGGCGCCGGCGCCGGCGAGACCGCCTTTCTCGACCTTGCCGCCGACCAGGCGGCGATGGGCGACCGGCTCAAGGCATCGGTCACCCAGGCGCTCGGCCAATGGGGCCTCGCCGTCACCAGCTTCTACGTCGAGAGCGTGTCGCTGCCGGAAGAGGTCCAGGCCTATCTCGACAAGTCGAGCTCGATGCGGGTGATCGGCGACCTCGACCGCTACGCCAAATTCCAGACCGCCGAGGCGATCCAGACCGCGGCGGCCAATCCGGGCGGCATCGCCGGCCTCGGCGCCGGTGTCGGCGCCGGCGCGGCGATCGGCCAGGCGATGGCGGCCGGCCTTGCGCCGACCCCGGCGCCCGCCGCCGCTCCGGCGCCGGCCGCACCGGCTGCGCCCGCGGCGGAGTCGGAAGACCCCTATGCGGCGGTCGAGAAGCTGCATAAGCTCTTGACGATCGGGGCGATCAGCCAGGAAGAATTCGACGCCAAGAAAGCGGAGCTGCTCGGCCGCATTCGCTAAGCCAGATCAAGGGGACCTGTTCTTGCAAGGGGGCATGACAGGAGTGCAGGAGAGCTTCGCGTTTTCGTTCCGTGAAGGAGCGAGGGCGTGCTGAAGGTCAATTGCCCCAATTGCGGCGGCGAGAATGTCTTCCGTTCGGCGGGACTGCCGTCGCGGGTCTGCGATTATTGCCAGTCGATCCTGGTCCGCAGCGGCGACACTGTCGAAGCCGTCGGCAAGGCGGCGTCGCTGCCGTTCGACGTCAGCCCGATCCAGATCGGCACGATGGGCACGTTCGAGGGCGTCGGCTTCACCGTGATCGGCCGGGTCCGCTGGGGCTGGACCGACGGCTCGTGGAACGAGTGGCTGATGCTGTTCGATGACGGCCGCGACGCCTGGCTCGGCGAGGCGATGGGCACTTATATGCTGACCCGGGCCCGACCGATCGAGGAGATCCGCGCCCGCGCAATCCAGCAGCTCGCTTATGGCGAGAAGGTCGACATCGGCACCGAAGCGCAGATCGACGAGGAGACGTTCATCGTCTCCGACAGCCGCGCCGCGACCTGCATCGCCGCGGAGGGCGAGCTGCCATTCAAGGCGCCGCCCGGATGGACGATCCACAGCGTCGACTTCCGCTCGGCGACCGGCGCCTGCGCCAGCCTCCAGAAGGACGGCGACCATGTCGATTTCTACCAGGGCCGCTACGTCACGCTCGCGGAGCTGAAGCCGCATTATCTGCGCGACCTCGAAGGCTGGAGGGCGCCGAGCTATGGCTAGCACGCCCGAACCCGTCGTCTCCGCGGCGTCCGCGCCGGCGCCCGCGACCAAGGCGTTGAGCTGCCCGAGCTGCGGCGGCACGCTCAACCTGCGCGCGGCCGGCTATACGGTCACCGTCGCCTGCCAATATTGCGGGTCGATCCTCGACGTCGCCAATCCCGACGTCCGGCTGATCGCCGAATATCACCAGGCGGCCGCCGAGATCGAGATCCCGCTCGGCACGCGCGGCACGCTGGACGGCGTCGAGTGGGAAGTGATCGGCTACGTGCAGCGATCCGAGGGCGGCGCCTATCCTTGGGAAGAATATCTGCTGTTCAATCCCTATCACGGCTATCGCTGGCTGATCAGCAACGGGCGCGGCTGGAGCTTCGGCGAGATGCTGACCAAGGCGCCTCACTGGCAGTTCGGCGCGGTCACGCTCGACAATCAGAGCTACAGCGCCTTCTTCTCGGACGGCCGCGCCCAGGTCGATTACGTGCTCGGCGAATTCTACTGGCGGGTGCAGGCCGGCGAGCAAGTCTCGACCGACGATTATGTCCGGCCCGGCTTCATGCTCTCGCGCGAGCAGAATGCGCAGGAGGTGAGCTGGACGCTGTCGCGCTGGCTGCCGCCCAAGGAGATCCAGGACGCGTTCGGCGTGACGCCGCCGCACAGGCCCTGGCCGCCGCTGCCGCACCAGCCTTCCCCTTATTCCGGCCGGCTCAATGCCGGGTTCAAGGTCGCGATCGGCGCGGTGCTGTTCCTGCTCCTGCTCACGATCTTCTTCGGCGGCGGCCCCACCCTCTACAAGGGCGAGCTGCCGGTCGCGCTCGACGGGCGCGAGCATAGCACGACGCTGGGGCCGGTGACGCTGACCCGGCCCTACCAGCTGGTCTCGATCCGGGCGACGTCGCCGCAGATCAACAATGGCTGGATCGATTTCGACTATGCGCTGGTCAACCGGTCGACCCAACAGGCTTATACCGCCTACGGCCTCGCGGAGCGCTATTCGGGCAGCGATTCCGAAGGCCTGTGGACCGAGGGCAGCGGGGGCGCGACAGTCAAGATCGCCGCGGTCCCGGCCGGGACCTACGATCTCGTCGTCGACTATACCGGCAATTGGTGGGCCGGCGCCTCGACCAGCAGCTATTCCACCTATTCGACCTACTCGAGCGGCTCCTCATTCCAGGCGGACGTGCCCGGCGGCGCGACCATCGAGGTCAGCCGCGGCTCTGTCTTCATCTCCAATTTCATCCTCGCGGCGCTGCTGATCCTGGTGCCGTTCTTCTTCTTCCTGTGGCGCCACCTCAGGTTCGAATCGGCGCGCAGGGCGGAAGCCGACACCGGCGGCGTCGGCTCGATGTTCAACTCAGATGACGAGGACGAGTGATGGAACGCGGCACCTTCCTCTACGGGCTCTGGTCGCTGTTCGTGGTCGGCGGCTTCCTGGGCATGACGATGTACGGCTACTCGCCTTTTGCCGATGGCGGACGCGCGCCGCGCGCCGGCATCTACGGACCCACGCACAAATAGGAGACGAGCATGGTCGTCAACACGCCAGACTTGCTGAACAGCCTACTCTTCGCCGGCATCGGCCTGGTGGTCTTCGTGGTCGGATTCTTCATCCTCGACATGCTCACCCCGGGCAAGCTGTGGCAGGAGATCAACGAGAAGCAGAACCGGGCGGTCGCGACCTTCGCAGGCGCCTGCGCCATCGCCCTCGCCATCATCGTCGCCGCCGCGATTCATGGGTGAATGATTTCCCCTCCCTGCAAGGGAGGGGATTGAGGGGTGGGTGGCGACTGAGCCGGCGGCCCGTCCTGAGCGCCTGCCTTGCAGGCAGTCGAAGGGCCGGCGATAGGCGCCATCGGCATCCTCGCGGGCATCGAGCCCGCTCGGCTGCGACCCACCCCTGGCCCCTCCCTTGCAGGGAGGGGGAGATTTGAATGTCCGATCCGATCGCCCCGCCCGCAACTCCCGCCGCCAAGCCGATGCGCGCTTCCGCGCCGGCGGCGGCGCTGCTGGCGTCGGCCTTCGTGGTTGCGACCTGTGGGCTGGTCTACGAGTTGCTCGCCAGCACGCTCGCTTCCTATCTGCTCGGCGACAGCGTCACCCAATTCTCGACCGTCATCGGCACCTATCTGTTCGCGATGGGCATCGGCAGCTGGTGCTCGCGCTACGTCACCCGCAACGAGCTGAGGCTGTTCGTCCGGGTCGAGCTGCTGATCGCCATGATCGGCGGTTTCTCGGCCGCAGCGCTGTTCATGCTGTTCCCGCTCGTCGACCATTTCCGGGTCGCGCTCTATTCGATCGTGCTCGCGATCGGCTTCTTCGTCGGCCTCGAGATTCCGCTGCTGATGCGGATCCTCAAGGATTTCGAGTTCAAGGAAGTCGTGTCGAGCGTGCTGACCTTCGACTATGTCGGCGCGCTCGCGGCCTCGCTGCTGTTCCCGCTCTTGCTGATGCCGCATCTCGGCATGATCCGGACCGGCTTCCTGTTCGGCATCCTCAATGCCGGCGTCGCGCTGGCGCTGCTGCTGGTGCTGCCGCGCGGCAGCGGGCTGCGGCTGGAAAAAGGGCTCGCTTTGCTGGTGCTGGCGCTGCTCGGCACCGGCTTCTTCGCGGCCGAGCGGGTCCAGCGCTGGGCCGAGATCGCCGCCTATCAGGAGCCGATCATCTATGCGGAGTCGTCGCCCTACCAAAGGATCGTGCTGACCCGGAACCGCGACGATCTGCGGCTCTATCTCAACGGCAATCTGCAATTCTCGTCGCGCGACGAATATCGCTATCACGAGGCACTGGTGCAGCCGGCTCTGGCCCGGGTGGCAAATCCGCGCAACGTGCTGATCTTCGGCGGCGGCGACGGCCTCGCCGCGCGCGAGGTTCTGCGTCATCCGGCCGTGAGGCGGGTCACCCTGGTCGACCTCGATCCGGCGATGACGCAATTGTTCGCGCGCAGCCCGATCCTGTCCCGGCTCAACCGCGGCTCGCTGACCGATCCGCGCCTGACCGTGATCAACGACGACGGCTTCCGCTGGGCGCGCGAGGCGACCGGACGCTATGATGCGATCATCGTCGACTTTCCCGATCCGGTCGATTTCTCGGTCGGCAAGCTCTACACCGAGAGCTTCTACCGCGAGCTCGGCCGGCTGCTCGCGCCGGGCGGCGTCGGCGCGGTGCAGAGCACCTCGCCCCTGGTCGCTCCGAACAGCTATTGGACGGTCGCGACGACGATCGAGGCGGCCGGGCTGCGGACCCGGCCCTATCATGCCTATGTGCCGAGCTTCGGCGAATGGGGCTTCATCCTGGTCGCGCACGAACCCGTCGCGCCGAACGCGCCGGTCGCCGAAGGGCGCTTCCTGACCCAGCGCACCGCCGCCCTGATGTTCGATTTCCCGCCCGATATGGCGCGCCGGCCAACCCCCGTGAACCGGCTCGACAATCAGGTGCTGGTGCGGTCCTTCTCGGACGAGTGGGACCGGTATGAAGGTTAGACGGCGGACATTGCTTGCGAGCCTCGCCGTAGTCGGGGCGGCAGCCGCCTCAGGGCTGACCTGGGCGCTGCAGCCGCGCCGGGCGACCGCGGGGACGCTCGCGGGCGCCGATATCGGCCGCGGCCATCGACTGCGCGACGGCGATTTTCCCGAGCCGGTCGAGACCGACGAGGTCGGCATATTGATCGCCGGCGGCGGCGTTGCCGGGCTCAGCGCCGGCTGGACCCTGGCCGAGGCGGGTTATAGCGATTTCCGGCTCCTCGAGCTCGAGGACCGGATCGGGGGCAATTCGCGGGGCGGGCGCAACCAGGTCTCGGCCTATCCACTCGGCGCGCATTATCTCCCGGTCGCCAATCGGGAGGCGCGCGCGTTGCACCATCTGCTGCGCCGGCTCGGCATGATCACCGGGGAGAAGGACGGCGCCCCGGTCTACGATCCCTACCAGCTCTGCGCCGACCTGCAGGAGCGGATCCTGTGGCAGGGGCGGTGGCAGGAGGGGCTGATCCCGCGCACCGGCCTGACCGACGAGGATGAGGCCGATCTCGCCGCTTTCGACCGATCGATGGCGGCGTTCTCGGCGCGGGTCGGCAGCGACGGCAAGCCGGCCTTCGCGCTGCCGATCGCCTACAGCTCGCAGGATCCGGAGCTGCTCGCGCTCGACCGGATCGGCTATGGCGCGTGGCTCGACCAGCAGGGCTGGCACAGCCGCGTGCTGCGCAACCATCTGCGCTATTGCATCCGCGACGATTATGGCTGCGAGCCGGAGCATGTCTCCGCCTGGGCGGGCATTCATTATTTCGCCGGGCGGCGCGGCTGGGCCGCCGACCATGCGGGCGACAATCTGCTGACCTGGCCGGAAGGGAATGAGCGGCTCGCCCGCCTGATGGCGAACCGGTTCACTTCCGCGATCCGCAGCGGCCAGCTCGTGCATCGGGTCGTCCGCGAGGGCGATGCGATCCTGGTCGACAGTTACGATTTCGCCCGCCAGCAATCGCGGCGCACGCGGTGCCGCGCAGCGATCCTCGCCATGCCGCATTTCCTCGCCGAGCGGGTGGCCGGCGATGAGATAAGGGCGAGCGGCGAATTCGGCTATGCCCCGTGGATCGTCGCCAACGTCACCGTCAATCGATTGCCGGGCGGACGCGGCGCGCCGCTCGCCTGGGACAACGTCTCGTCGACCAGCGACTCGCTCGGTTATATCGTCGCGACGCATCAGGGCCCGCGGGCACAGGCGCCGGCGACGGTGCTGACCTGGTACCTGCCACTGTCCAACATGACGCCGTCCGCCGGCCGCCGGCTGATGATGGAACGCCCGCTCGAGGAGTGGCAGCGTATCGTTGCGGACGATCTGCTGCTGATGCATCCGGAGTTGGAGGATGCGATCCAGAGCGTGGACATCTGGCGCTGGGGCCATGCGATGGTGCGGCCGGTGCCGGGATTCATCTGGGGCGCGGCCCGCGAGGCGGCCGAGATCCGGCCGCCGCTGTTCCTCGCCCATAGCGATCTAAGCGGGCTGTCGCTGTTCGAGGAAGCGCATTATCATGGCACCAGCGCGGCAGAGGGGGCGATGCGCCACCTCGGCCATCGATATGAGAGCTTGCTGTGACTGTATCGCCTTATGACGGCCGCCACCTGATCGCCGAGCTGCACGGCTGCTCGGGGCTGAGCGACATCGACCTTGTCCGAAAGGCGCTGACCGAGGCCGCTGCCGCAGCCGGCGCGACGCTGCTCGACCTCAAGCTGCATGCCTTCGGGCCGGGCCAGGGCGTCACCGGGGTCGCCCTGCTCGCCGAATCCCATATCTCGATCCACACCTGGCCGGAACATGGTTATGCGGCGGTCGACATCTTCCTGTGCACGCAGCAGCAGGATCTCGAAGCCGCCCTGGCGGTGATCATCGTCGCGCTCGACGCGACCGAGATCGAGCAGCAGATCCTGACCCGAGGCTATGCCGCGACGGTGATCGTCCAGCCGAGGGTGCCGGTGCGGAGCTAGAGCGGGCTGCGCGATTCCAGAATCACGCAGCCCGCTCTAGATGAACAGGTCGCCAGGTCCCCCGGACCTGGCTTGGGCTCGCGGGGCGAGCCCAACCTGTTCATTTGTTTTCGCATCGTTATCGCGAAAAACCGGTTCCCACTTTTTCGCACGATGCTCTAGACCAGGATCGACCCGTCGATCTGGTCGATGCGGGTCACCCCGGTCAGCGCCATCGCCACCCGCATCTCCGATTCGATCATATCGAGCAAATGGGTGACGCCGGCGCCGCCTTCGGCGGCCAGCGCGAACGCCCAGGCGCGGCCGAGCAGGGCGCCCTTCGCGCCGAGCGCGAGCATCCGCACCACGTCGAGCCCGGTGCGGATTCCGCCGTCGACGAGGATCGTCGTCCGGTCACCGACGGCATCGGCGATGGCGGGCAGGGCACGGGCGGTCGATGGCACCCCGTCGAGCTGGCGGCCGCCATGGTTGGAGACGACGATGCCGTCGGCGCGGACCGCGACCGCCTCGCGGGCGTCCTCAGGATCGAGAATGCCCTTGATCAGCAGCGGCCCGTCCCAATGCTTGCGGATCTCGTCGACATCCTTCCAACTGAGGCTCATGTCGAAATTGCGGCCGATCCAGCCGACATAATCGTGCAGCCCGCCGCCCTTGCCGACGACCGGAAGGAAATTGCCCATGCTGTGCGGGCGGCCGCGCAGGCCGACGTCCCAGGCCCAGCGCGGCCGGGAGAGCGCCTGGGCGAACTGGCGCCATTTCGCATTGGGCCCGGTCAGCCCCGAATGGGCATCGCGCCAGCGCGCGCCCGGCAGCGGCAAATCGACGGTCAGCACGATCGCGGCGCAGCCGGCGCGCTTCGCCGTCGCCAGCATCTCGGCCATATGGCCGCGATCCTTGATCACATAGAGCTGGAACCAGATCGGATCGGCGCTCGCCGCGGCGACCTCCTCGATGCCGCAGACCGACATGCTCGACAGGCAGAGCGGGATGCCCTTGGCCGAGGCCGCGCGCGCGGCCTGCGCCTCGCCGCGGCGCGCATACATGCCGCTGAGGCCGACCGGGCCGAGCGCGACCGGCAGGTTCTGCCTGCGGCCCAATATCGTGGTGCCCAGATCGGCGCCGGAGACGTCGCGCAACACAAGCTGCCGCAGGGCGACGTCATTGAGATCGTCGACGTTTCGCCGCGCTGTCACCTCGCAATAGGAGGCGCCGTCGATATAGTCGAACAGGAAGCGGGGAAGCCGCCGCTTCGCCAAAGCGCGAAAATCGGCAGCGCAGGCGATCGTCACGTCGCTCTAGCGGCCCTTCGGCCGTGGCGACCGGGGCGGGCGTCCGCCGCGCGGCGGGCGGCCGTCGGCGCCACCGCCAGGCTTGTTGTCGCCGCTCTGGTTGCCGCGCGGCGGACGGCCGCCGCGGACGACCGGCGGCCGTCCGTCATTGCCGCGCGGGCGATGGCCGGCCGGACTGCTCGGCCGCACCTGCACGGCGCTGCGCGGCGCGACCGCAAAGCCTTCCTTGAGCAGGCGGGTGAAGGCCGAACGGACGCTTTCGTCGATCGCCGCCTTCAGCTCGG
>JAYRLF010000036.1:0-18038 GCA_041905385.1 Allosphingosinicella sp. | reverse complement strand
CTCGACGACCAGATGAGCCGAGACCATGTGCCGGTGGCCGTGCGGCGTGATGACGTTTCCGGGATCGAAGGCGAACAAGGCCGCGCCATAGCCGAGGCTCAACGGCGTGCCGTCCGCGTCGAGGAATCGGACGTTGCGCTTGACCGGATCATTGTGCGAGCCGCGTCCTGCGACCGTGATCCGGGCACGGCCGACTGCGGCCATCAAGGCGGCGACGTCGACCCGGGCGGCCAGCCGCTCGACCTCGATCGCCCAGGTCCGCCCGGTGATCGCCCCGGCGGCAAGCGCGCGGGCGATCTCGCTCTGGTCCGCCATCCAGGCCCTGACCGCTTCGGCGGGCGCCTGCGCCAGGCTGCGCGTCTCGCCGAGCAGGGCATAGACCAGGAAAGCCGGCAGGATGCCGAGCAGATGCTCGCGCCGGCTGAGCAGGAACGGGGCTTCATTGTCCGCCATGGCGGGATTCTCCCAGTCAGGGAGCATCGCCGTTCGTCCGTTCGCAGGCAAACGAGGAATGCTATCGTCAGCCGCAACTTTTCTTTCGCTTCATCGGCAACGAGCGGTCGCTAAAAGGTCCCGAACCAGGGAGACCCGATCTGATCCGTCCATATCTGCCGCTCAATGCCTTGCGCGCCTTCGAGGCCGCCGCGCGCCACCTCAGCTTCAAGAAGGCGGGGATCGAACTGAACGTCACCCCGGCTGCGCTCAGCCACCAGGTGAAGGCGCTCGAGGAGCGTCTCGGCACGCCCCTCTTCCACCGGCTGCCGCGCGGCCTGGCGCTGACCGACGAGGGCCAGGCGCTGCTGCCGGTGCTGGCGGACTCGTTCGATCGGATCGCCCTGCTCTTGGAGCGGTTCGATCTCGGCGCCGGACGCGAGGTGCTGACCGTCGGCGCGGTCGGCACTTTCGCGACCCTTTGGCTGCTGCCGCGCCTTGCCGACTTCGAGGCGACCCATCCGTCGGTCGACCTGCGTCTGTCGACCAACAACAATCGGGTCGACATTGCCGAGGAAGGGCTCGATTTCGCGATCCGCTTCGGCGACGGCGCCTGGCACGGTACCGATGCCGATCCCCTGTTCGACGCGGCGCTGACCCCGTTGTGCAGCCCGACCGTGGCGGCGCGCCTGCGCGAGCCCGCGGACCTGCTCGGCGAGACCTTGCTGCGTTCTTATCGCGTTCGCGACTGGCCGGACTGGTTCGATCTCGCCGGGGTCGAGGCGCCGCGGCTGCACGGCCCGGTTTTCGACTCATCGGTGCCGATGGTCGAGGCGGCGCGCCACGATCACGGCGTCGCGCTGGCGCCGGCGCGGCTGTTCGAGCGCGCCCTGGCCGCGGGCGAGATCGTGCGTCCCTTCCCGCTCGAGGTCGGCGCCGGCCGCTATTGGCTGACCCGGCTCAAGTCCCGCGCGCCGACGCCGGCCATGGCCGCATTCCGCGAGTGGCTGCTGTCCGCGGCGCACGCATAAGCGCGCCGGTTGACGCCGGGGTCCGTCGACCCGATCTCGACGCCATGCCCCAGATCAGCGCCGGCATCATGATGTGGCGCCGCCGTGCCGGCGCGATCGAGGTGCTGCTCGCCCATTTTGGCGGCCCCTATTGGGCGAGTCGCGACGTCGGCGCCTGGGGCATCCCCAAGGGCCTGGTGGAGGAGGGCGAGGATCTCGACTTGTGCGCCCGCCGCGAGTTCGAGGAGGAGCTCGGCGTCCGGCCCGAAGGCGTGATGACGGCGCTCGGCCGCGTTCGGCTGAAGAGCGGCAAATGGATCGAAGCGTTCGCGCTGGAGGGCGATCTCGATGCCGCCGAGATCGTCAGCAATCATTTCTCGATCGAGTGGCCGCCCAAGAGCGGGCGCATGCAGTCCTTTCCCGAGGTCGACCGCGCCCAGTGGTTCCCGATTGCCGCGGCCCGACTCCGGATCAATGCCGGCCAATCGCCACTGCTCGACCGTCTCGAGACCGCCATAGCCGCACCCCCTGGTTAAGCTGCTTTTTACATTCCGCGCCTAGAGGCTCCCCGACTGCGGTAACCGTTTTCCAAGCCCCGGGCGGAGATCGATGCTTCGAGTTTACACCTGCCTCACCGCAGAGCACGACTTCCGGCTGGTGCTCGTCGCCGCCGTCATCTGCCTGCTCTCGGCGGTCACCGCCTTTGCGATTCTCGAGCGGGCACGCGATGCCGGCAAGCGCCGCGCCATCTGGCTGGCCCTCGCCGGCTTCGTCTCGGGCACGGGGATCTGGTCGACCCATTTCATCGCGATGCTCGCCTATCAGCCGAATCTTCCGGTCGGCTATGATCCGCAGCTGACCCTGCTCTCGATCGCGATCGCGATCGTAATCACCGGCGCCGGCTGGTGGATCGCATTGCGCGGTGGCCGGCTCGACCCGCTGGTCGGCGGCGCCGTGGTCGGCTCCGGAATCGGCACGATGCACTATACCGGCATGTCGGCCGTCGAGCTTGCCGGCTGGATCGTCTGGGACCAGGCCTATGTGATCGCGTCGGTCGTGATCGGCGTGTCGCTGAGCGCCGTCGCGGCAGCGCTGCATGCGCGCCAGCGGCGAGTCATACCCTGGCCGCCCGCCCTTCTCTTCGTGGTCGCCATTTGCGGTCTCCATTTCACCGCCATGGCGGCGGCCGCCATCTATCCCAATCCGAACATGGCCGTGCCCGACGAAGCGATCGGCAGCTTTACGCTCGCCATCGCGGTGGTCGCCATGGCGCTGATCATCCTCTCGATCAGCTTCGCGATGGTGTTGTTCGACCGCAAGCTCGCCCAGAATGCCGAGGCCGAGGCGCGGCGCATCAAGGATTTTGCCGACGCCGCGATCGAAGGGCTGGTGGTGATCGACGGCGACCGCATCGTCGACGCCAATCGCAGCTTTCTCCAGCTCGCCGGATATGACAGCACCGACGACGTCCGCGACTCGCTGACCCGCCATTTCCCGGATTTCGATTCCGCGCGCGTCAACCGGCCTGGGCAGACCGATGCGATCGAATGCCGGCTGCTGCACGCCGACGGCCGCGAGCGCGAGGTCGAAGTCCTTTTGCGCACCATCACCTGGGACGGCGACGAACGCCGCGTGCTCGCGGTGCGCGACATCGGCGAGCGCAAGGAAGCGGCGGCGCGGATCGCGCACCTCGCCTATCACGATTCACTGACCGGCCTGCCCAACCGCGCCGTCTTCACCGATCAGCTTGCGCGCAGTGCCGCCGCCGCCGAGGAGGACGAGTCCCCGCTGGCCGTGCTCTGCATCGATCTCGACGGCTTCAAGACGGTCAACGACGTCCACGGCCATCCCGCCGGCGACGAGCTGCTGGTGGAGGTCGGCCGCAGGCTGCGCTCGGTGGTCCGCGGCGATGAGCTGGTCGCCCGGCTCGGCGGCGACGAATTCGCGATCGTCCAGCTGGGCGGCGGACAGCCGACCCACGCCACTTTGCTCGCCGAACGGATCATCGCCGCCCTCAACGCTCCCTTCGCGATCGCCGGCAAGAGCGTGCGGATCAGCCCCAGTATCGGCGTCGCCGTCTTCCCGGACGATGCCGACAATCCCGGTGATCTCGTCAAGAATGCCGACCTCGCTTTGTACCGCGCCAAGGCCGAAGGACGCGGCCAGGTCCGCTTCTACGAGGCGGCAATGGACGAGGCGCTGCGCCAACGACGGATGCTCGAGGCGGACCTGCGCAGCGCGATCGCCAATGGCGAGCTCAAGGTCCACTATCAGCCGCTTGCGGAGCTCGAGGGTGGAGCCATCGTCGGTTTTGAAGCGCTGCTGCGCTGGACCCACCCGAAAATCGGGCCGATCAGCCCGGACATGTTCGTTCGCCTCGCCGAGGAGAGCGGCCTGATCGTCACGCTCGGCGACTGGGTGCTGCGCCAGGCCTGCGCCGACGCGGTCAAATGGGATCCGCCGCTGCGGCTCTCGGTAAACCTGTCGCCGCTCCAGTTCATGCAGGACGATCCGGTCGGCGCGATCGAACGGGTCCTCAACGAAACCGGCCTCGATCCGCATCGCCTCGATCTCGAGGTCACCGAGGGGCTGTTGATCAAGGATGCCGCCGGCGCGCTCGAGACGCTCGAGCGGCTGAAGGCGCTCGGCGTCCAGATCTCGATGGACGATTTCGGGACCGGCTATTCCTCGCTTTCCTATTTCCGCATGTTCCCGTTCGACAAGGTCAAGATCGACCGCAGCTTCGTCGCCGACATGCTGACCAATCCCCAGGCGCGGGCGATCATCCGCTCGGTGATCGGTCTTGGCCGCGGCCTCGGCGTTCCGGTCGTCGCCGAGGGCGTCGAGACTCCGGAGCAATTGGCGGCGTTGCGCGACGAGGGGTGCGACCAGGTTCAAGGCTTCCTGATCAGTCGACCGAATCCGATCGGCTATTTCGCCGGCGTCGTGCTCGGCCCCGGCGGCGACGCGACGGGCCTGCAGCCGCGGCGCGACTGCGCCTGAGTTTTCCATTGAATATGCGCCCTGCGGCGCATCTCCAACCGGGCCTAGGCGCGCAGGCTCTCTTCGACGGCGCGGATCAGTTGCGCGGCCGTGAACGGCTTGCGCAGGACCGGCGCGTCAGGCGCCGCCGTATCGATCGCCCGGGCATCGGCATAGCCCGTGACGAACAGGATCTTCTGGTCCTGGCGCAGGCGGCGCGCCTCGATTGCGACTTCGGCGCCGTTCAGTCCGGGCATGGCGAAATCGATCACCATCAGCTCGACCGGCGCCGCGTGGACCTGCTCCAGCGCGGCGGTACCGTCCTCCGCCTCGCCGACCCGATAGCCGGCATCGGCCAGAGCCTCGACCAGAAAGGCCCGCACTTCGGCGTCGTCCTCGACCACCAGCACCTTCTGCTGCAAGGGGCCGTTTGCGTGAGGCGACGTCGCCGCCGGCGCCGGCTTCGTGGCGACCGGCTCCGCGCTCACCGGGAATAAAACCGAGATCTTCGTGCCGGCGCCCGGCGCCGACTCGATCCGGCTCGCGCCGCCCGATTGCCTTGCGACTCCATAGACCATCGAGAGGCCCAGTCCGGTGCCGCGGCCGCGTTCCTTGGTGGTGAAGAACGGATCGAACGCGCGCTCCGCCACCTCCTGCGACATGCCGCCGCCGGTATCGGCGACGCTGAGCTCGACATAGTCGCCGGGCGCGAGCTCGGGATCGTCGGCGACGTGCCGCCGCCGCGTCGCGATCGTCAGGTCGCCGCCGCCGGGCATGGCGTCGCGGGCGTTGATCGCCAGGTTGAGGATCATCAACTCGAGCTGGGTTCCGTCGGCCAGCACCGGCACCTGGCCGTCATGATCCAGGTCGTAGTGGATCCGGATCGACGGGCCGAGCGTGCTCGACAGCAGCTCCTCCATGCCGAGCGCGAGCGGGCCGATCAGGGTCGGCCGCAGCTCTAGCCGCTGGGTGCGCGAGAAGGCGAGGAGTTGGGCGGTCAGCCGGGCGCCGCGCTCGGCCGAGCGAAGCGCATTCTCGGCGATTTTGCGGGTGCGCTCCTCATGGGTCGTCTCGGCAATGATATCGAGGCCGCCGACCATTGGCGTCAGCAGGTTGTTGAAGTCGTGCGCGATCCCGCCGGTCAGCTGGCCAAGCGCCTGCATCTTGGCGCCCTGGCGGACGGCCTCTTCCGCAGCGACGCGGTCCGAGACGTCGGCAAAGGCGACGACCGCCTCGTGCCGGCGCCCGTCCCCGTCGACCAGCGGCGCGCCGCTGACCTCGGCATGGAAACTGGTGCCGTCGGGGCGGCGATAGACGACGCTTTCACGGTCGACCCGCGAACCGGCGCGCGCCCGGCTGGCGGGGCTTTCGCCCAGCGCAAAGGGCACCCCGCCCGGCCGCTCCGCGAGCAAGGTCTCGGCGGAAGGGAAAGGCCGGTCGAGCAAAGCGGTGCCCGCCAGTCGTTCGGCTTCCGGATTGGCATAGCGGACGATGCTGCTCTCGGCGTCGACCACCACGACCGCCGTCGGCAGCGCGCCGAGCATGGTGCGCAAATAGCTCTCGCGCGCCGCCGCCGCCAGCGCCTCGCGGGTCGCCATCCGCTCGATCCGCACGTCGAACATCGCCGCGATCAGGCCGAGCATCAGGATGATCAGGGTCGCCGTCGCCACCGCGACGCCGAGCAGGGCATTATCGACCGGCCCTGCGAAATGCGGCGCGCCGAGCCGATTGAAATGCGCGGCGGCCATGGCGGTATAGTGCATGCCGAAGATGGCGAAGCCGAGCCCGACGGCGCTCAGCGCCCGCAGCCAGAAGGATTGGGCGCGGGCGGCGACCAGCAGGGCCGCCGCCGAGGCGGCGACTGCGATCGCCAGCGACAAAGCGACAAGCGGCGGGTCGTAGCTGATCTGCGCCGGCGCCCGGATCGCCGCCATTCCGACATAGTGCATCGAGCATATGCCGGTGCCCATGAACAAAGCGGCGAGCAGGATCGGACCGCGCCCCTGCTCGACCAATATAAACGCGATCCCCGTCGACGCGATTGCGAGCAGGAGCGATGCGACTGTCAGCAAGGCATCGTAACTGACCGGAACGCCGGCATTGTAACCGAGCATTGCGATGAAGTGCATCGACCAGATGCTGAGGCCCATCGCGACCGCCGTCGCGGCCAGCCACGCGTTGCGCGCCGCTCCGCTGGCCTGAACGCCGACACGCCGATGCAGGGCAAGCGCGGTCGCCGAGCCGAGAATCGCAACCAGCACCGAGAAGAGGACGTATATCGGATGGTGCCCGTGCAGCATTCGGCCTCTGCGATCAATCCAGATGCAGAGTGGCGCAAATTGACGTGAGACGCCAGTGGAACACGTCGGCCCTGCCGGGCCTGATGTCGGCGGGATTGCTTTGCCGTCGATCGAGCGACGGATAATAGGCAGAACACGAATATTTGTGGGAGCCGGTTCGGGCGTGAAGCAATGCGGCGGGACAGTTCGGCTTCGGATGGCGAGCGCGCGTAACTTCGCTGCCGCGGCCATTCTGGTCGTCGCGACACCGGCGGTCGCGGCTTCGCCGCCGCTCACCTTCCAGCCGGTCGCGCCGCGCTTCACGGAAGCCGCCGACCAATATCGCGCCTTGTGGGATCAGGAGGGCGACCGCATCGTCGAGGCGCTCGAGCGCGCGGCCGGCTTTTCCTTTCCGAGCACGCCGATCGAGGTCCTTGTCACCGACAGCGCGACGATGACCTCGCTCGACGGCCGCACGATCCGGATGCGTCCGGGCTATGGCCGCAATTTCGCAAAGGCGACGCTTGCCCATGAAATGGGCCATCGGCTTGCTCTCGCGCTGCCGCGCACCGCGGAGATCGATGATCACCGCGTCCTCTACCTCTTCCTCTACGACGCCTGGACCGACCTGTATGGCCGCGACTTCGCCGATCGGATGGTCGAGATCGAGCGCGGCTTTCATACCCATTACGATTATGACGCGGCCTGGACCTGGGCGCTGTCCATGACCCACGCCCAGCGCCAGTCGCGGCTGAAATGGCTGCGGAGCGGCATTCGGGCCGCTCCGACCGTTGAAGGCAGCTAGAAAGCCTCCGCCGGCAGCGCCATCAGGCTTTCCGATCCGCTCTCGATCTTGCGGCGCAAGGCATTGCTTTCCGGCATGATCCGGTCGGCGAAGAAGCGGGCGGTGATCAGCTTGTTGCGGTGGAAGTCGGCATCCTCGGCGGCGCTCGCCAGCGCTTCCTGGCTTGCCTTGGCCATGCGCAGCCACATCAGGCCGAGCCCGACGATCCCCATCATGTGCATATAGGGATAGGCGGCCGCGCCGGCATTGTTGGCGTTGCTCATCGCATTCTGCATCAGCCAGAGCGAGGCGGTCTGGAGATCGTTATTGGCGCGTTCGAGCGCAGCGGCGATCGGTCCGATCTCCGGGTCGGCCTTGGACGCGGCCGCTTCCTCGCCGACCAGCTTGAAGAGCGCCTGGACGGCACGGCCGCCATTGGCCGGCAGCTTGCGTCCAACCAGGTCGAGCGCCTGGACGCCGTTCGTGCCCTCGTAGATCTGGGCGATGCGGGCGTCGCGGACGAACTGCTCCATCCCCCATTCGCGAATATAGCCATGGCCGCCATAGATTTGCTGGGCATTGACCGCGGCCTCGAAGCCCTTGTCGGTCAGATAGCCCTTGATCACCGGGGTGAGCAGGCCGAGCAGGTCGTTGGCCGCCTGGCGCTCCTCCTCGGTCTGGGCCTTGCGGCTGATGTCGACCTGGAGCGCGCCCCACAGGACGAGCGCACGGGCGCCCTCGTTGAAGGCGCGCGCCTCCATCAGCATGCGGCGCACATCGGGGTGGACGATGATCGGATCGGCCTTGGCGTCGGGATCGCGCTGGTCCGGAACGAGCGCCCTGCCCTGCCGCCGCTCCTTCGCATAGATCACCGCATTCTGGTAGGCGATCTCGCCCTGGGCGAGGCCCTGCAGGCCGACGCCGAGCCGGGCCGCATTCATCATGATGAACATCGCCTCCAGCCCCTTCTCGGCGGTGCCGATCAGATAGCCGGTCGCGCCGTCATAGTTGAGCAGGCAGGTCGAATTGCCGTGGATGCCCATCTTCTCCTCGATCGAGCCGCAGCTGACGCCGTTGCGCGCGCCGATCGAGCCGTCTGGATTGACCAGGAACTTGGGCACGATGAACAGTGAGATGCCCTTCACATTGTCCGGCGCGCCGACGATCTTCGCCAGCACGAGGTGGATGATGTTCTCGGACAGATCGTGCTCGCCGGCCGAGATGAAGATCTTGGTTCCGGTGATCTTGTAGGTGCCGTCGGGTTGCGGCTCTGCCTTGGTCTTCAAAAGGCCGAGATCGGTGCCGCAATGCGGCTCGGTCAGGTTCATCGTCCCGGTCCAGCGACCCGAGACCATGTTCGGCAGATAGGTCTGTTTCTGCTCGTCCGAGCCCTTGACCAGGATCGAGGCGATCGCGCCCTGGGTCAGGCCGTTATACATTTCGAACGCCTGATTGGCGGAGAGCAGATATTCGGTGACCGCGGTGGCGAGCACCGAGGGCAGGCCCTGGCCGCCAAATTCCTCCGGCGCCGACAGGGTCGTCCAGCCGCCCTCGACGAACTGCCGATAGGCCTCCTTGAAGCCCTTCGGCGTGGTGACGCTGCCGTCGTCATGACGGACGCAGCCTTCCTCGTCGCCGGAGCGGTTGAGCGGGTGGAGCACCTCGGCGGCGAAGCGACCGCCCTCGCTCAGGATCGCCTCGATCAGATCGGGCGTCGCATTCTCGAAGCCGGGCAGGTTCGAATAGCGCTCGATGCCGAGGATCTGCTCGAGGACATAGCGCGTGTCGCGCACCGGCGCGGTGTACGTGGGCATGGGACTCCCCCCTTCAAAGCGATGTGCGAAAAAGTGGGTACCGGTTTTTCGCACCAAACATCGCGTCAAATCTAGTCATTCGAAACGTTGTCCGCGGCCTCGACCATCGCGATGAAGCGATCGAGCTCGTCGATCGTCGCATCGATGTCGAGCTTCTGCTTCTTTAGCAGATCGACGCGCCCGCGGCACTTCTCCAAGGTCACCCGGCGCTGCTCGTGGCGGCCGTCGCCGACATCGTAGAGGTCGATCATCTCGCGAATGTCGGCGAGGCTGAAGCCGACCCTCTTGCCGCGCAGGATCCAGGCGAGCCGGGCGCGGTCGCGCCAGCTATAGACGCGTGCCATGCCGTGCCGTTTGGGCGAGATCAGGCCTTCGTCCTCGTAGAAACGGAGCGCCCGCGCCGTGACCCCGAACTCGTCGCACAATTGGGTAATGGTGTAGGTCCGGGATTCGCGGCCGGTCGGGCGATAATCGGCGTGGAGAGCGGTCGGCATGGCGAGAGGGGGTACTTTCCCTTTACGTTAGCGTCAAGCGGACCTGGGAGAGGCCGCAAGCGCGCATGTGACGGATTCTTTGCAGCCGAGGGGCGACAAATCCGCCCACCCCCCTTATATCCGCGCCCCAAGGGCTTGTGCGCGCGAGGTTTCATGCTGACCACCCATCCGTACGACGACGACAAGCTCCGCGAGGAGTGCGGTGTGTTCGGCATCTGGGGCGCCGAGACCGCGGCGGCGGTCGTCACGCTCGGACTGCATGCGCTGCAGCATCGCGGCCAGGAAGCGGCCGGCATCACCAGCTACGACGGCAAGGGCTTCCACAGCCACCGCGCCATGGGCCACGTCGCCGGCAATTTCGACAAGGACAATGTCATCCGCGCCCTCGCCGGGCGGGCCGCCATCGGCCATGTCCGCTATTCGACCACCGGCGAGACGGCGATGCGCAACGTCCAGCCCCTGTTCGCCGAATTGTCCAACGGCGGCTTCGCGGTCGCGCATAACTGCAATATCTCCAACGCGATGCGGCTGCGCCGCGAGCTGAACGCGCGCGGATCGATCTTCCAGTCGACCAGCGACACCGAGGTGATCATCCACCTCGTCGCAACGTCCGCTTATCGCAGCCTGCACGACCGGTTCATCGACGCGCTGAAGCAGGTCGAAGGCGCCTACAGCCTCGTCTGCCTGACCGAGCACGGCCTGATCGCCTGCCGCGATCCGCTCGGCATCCGGCCATTGGTCATGGGCCGGCTCGGCAGCGCCTACATCTTCGCGTCCGAGACGGTCGCGCTCGACGTGGTCGGCGCCACCTATATCCGCACCGTCGAGCCGGGCGAGCTGATCGTCGTCTCCGAGACCGGGATCGAGAGCCACCGTCCGTTCGCGGCGTTGCGGCCGCGGCCCTGCATCTTCGAGCATGTCTATTTCTCGCGACCCGACAGCATCGTCGACGGGGCGTCGGTCTATTCCGTCCGCAAGGCGATCGGCGCCGAGCTCGCGCGCGAAAATCCGGTCGAGGCCGATTATGTCGTACCGGTGCCCGACAGCGGCGTGCCGGCGGCGATCGGCTATGCCCAGGAAAGCGGCATCCCGTTCGAGCTCGGAATCATCCGCTCGCACTATGTCGGCCGCACCTTCATCCAGCCGGGCGACCAGGTCCGCCATCTCGGCGTCAAGCTGAAGCACAATGCCAATAGCGCATTGATCCAGGGCAAGCGGCTCGTCCTGATCGACGATTCGATCGTGCGCGGCACGACCAGCCTCAAGATCGTCCAGATGCTGCGCGAGGCCGGTGCGCGCGAGGTCCATATGCGGATCGCGAGCCCGCCGACCCGGCACAGCTGCTTCTACGGCGTCGACACGCCGGAGCGGAAGAAGCTGCTCGCGGCGCAGATGAGCGTCGCCGAGATGAACACCTATATCAAGGCCGACAGCCTCGCCTTCGTCTCGATCGACGGTCTCTACCGGGCGCTCGGCGAGGAGCTGCGCGACGAGGCCGACCCGCAATATTGCGACGCCTGCTTCAGCGGCGCCTATCCGACCCGGCTGACCGACCAGGAAGATGTCGAGCAGCGCGGCCAGCTGATCCCCGCCGAACGCTACGCTTGATCTTTGCCGCCGCGGCGGCGAAGGCCGAGGCCCATGACCCAGAAGCTTGAAGGCCAATTGGCGCTGGTGACCGGCGCGAGCCGCGGCATCGGCGCCGCCACCGCGGAAGCGCTCGCGCGCGAAGGCGCCCATGTCGTGCTCACCGCGCGGACCGCGTCCGATCTCGAGGCGGTCGAGGAGCGGATCCATCAGGCCGGCGGCGCCTCGACGATCGCGCCCCTGGACCTCACCGAGCGCGACAGCATCGCCAGGCTGGCCGCGGCGATCGGCAGCCGCTGGGACCGGCTCGACATCCTCGTCCTCAACGCCGCCATGCTCGGAACGCTGGGACCGGTCGCCCAGATCGACGGCAAGGAATTCAACAAGGTCCTGACCCTGAACCTGCTCGCCCAGCAGGCGCTGATCGCCGCCTTCGATCCGTTGCTGCGCGCCAGCAGCGACGCGCGTGTGCTGGCGGTGACCTCGAGCGTCGCCGCGTCGCCGCGGGCCTATTGGGGCGCATATGGCGCTTCCAAGGCCGCGCTCGAGACGCTGGTGACCGCCTACGGCCAGGAGGTCGGCAACGTCACCCCGATCAAGGTCGCGATCGTCGATCCCGGCGCCACCGCCACCGAGATGCGCGCGCGGGCCTTTCCGGGCGAAGATCCGACGACGCTGAAGGGGCCGGAGGTTGTGGCCGAGGCGATCGTCGAGCTGCTGGGCGGGGAGTTCGAAAGCGGCCGCCGGCTGGAAGTAAGCCGCTAACTCCCTTCACCCGTTCGGGCTGAGCCTGTCGAAGCCCTCCTCTTTTCTTCGGAATTCCGAGCAAGTGCGCCGATCAGAGACCAGTCCCCCCTAATCAGCGCCAACTTCTTGGGACGGCCCCAGCCCTTGATCTGCCGCTCGGCCTGCAGCGCCTCATAGCGCGTCGCAAATTCCTGCGACCACACCAACTTCACGGGCAGTCGCGTCGAGGTATAGCCTTTGATCCGTCCCGATTGGTGCGCACCGATCCGAGCCTCCAGATCATCCGTCTGGCCGACATAGAAGCTGCGATCTGAGCAATGAAGCATGTACGCCCAGAACGTCATTGACGTCTCACATGGAAAAAAGAGGGCTTCGACAAGCTCAGCCCGAACGGTGGTTGGGTTGAGAGGTCATCGCTTGACCAAGGTCACCTGCGCAACGTCGAGCGCGCCGCCGCGGAAGCCGCCTTCGCAATACATCAGATAATAGCGCCACAGCGCGTGGAAGGGTGGATCGAAGCCGGCCGGCAGTCGTTCCTGCGCCACCGCCTCGTCGAACCGCTCGCGCCAGCGCCGGAGCGTTTCGGCATAATGAAGTCCGTAGCCCGCGCGGCCCTGCCAGCCGAGCCCTGACTCTTCGCCGATCCGCCGGAACGCGCTCTCCTCGACCAGCATGCCGCCTGGGAAGATGTAGGTTTGGATGAAATCGGCATTGGCCGCATAATATTCGAACAGGTCCGACCGCATCGAGATGAGCTGAATCCCGGCGCGGCCGCCGGGCTTCAGCGCGCCGGCGATGCTCTCGAGATAGGCCGGCCAAAATTCCTGGCCCACCGCCTCGACCATCTCGACGCTCGCCACGGCGTCGAACTGGCCGGACACGTCGCGATAGTCGGTCAGGCTGATCTCGACCCGATCGCCGAGGCCGGCATGCGCCAGTCGCTGCTCGGCAAAGGCCTTCTGCTCGTTCGACAGGGTCAGACCGGTGACGCGGACGCCATAGTCACGCGCCGCAATCTCGGCGAGCCCGCCCCAGCCGCAGCCGATCTCGAGCAGGTGCTGGCCCGGCTCGAGCGTCAACCGATCGAGCAGCAGCCGCACCTTACGCTCCTGCGCCGCCTCGAGCGGCTCCGCGGCGGCGATCGGCTCGGCGAAGACGGCGCTCGAATAGGTCATGCTCGCGTCGAGCCAGGCCGCGTAGAAATCGTTGCCGAGGTCGTAATGGTGCTCGATGTTGCGCCGAGCCCGGCTCTTGCGGTTGGCGCGCAGCTTGTGGGCAAGCGCGTTGACGAGGCGCCATGGCCCTTTCGCCCGGGCGGCATCGCCCAGCGCCGCGGCGTTGCGCGTGAACAGGTCGAACAAGGGCACCGGGTCCGGGCTCGACCATTCGCCAAGGGTCCAGGCCTTGTACCAGCCGACCGAGCCGGACGTGGCGAGTCGCACCAGCGCATGCCAGCTCGCCAGGGTGACGATCGCGGCCGGTCCGTCGCCGCGACCGCCCAGGATACGGAAGCTTCCGTCGGGTAGCGTCGCTTCGATCCGTCCGGCGACCAGGCCCGCGTCGATCCGGTCGAGCAGCCGTCCGAAGCCGCCGGCGAACAGCCTTGCGGCCCATCCGTCGCCCGTCGCGAAGCCTTTGTCGGCCGCGACAAGATGCTTCCCCCGATGCGCGGTCACGCCGGCTAGATGACGGCTAACGGCCGCGGGCGCAAGCGGCCGTCAGATCTCCCGCGGTTCCTTGGCGACCTCCCAGGTCTGGCCCTTGGAGACCAGCGCCTGCAAGTCGGCGGCCTTGCCGGCCGCAGCCTGTGCGTTCTGGTCGAGCACGGCGCTTTCGAAGGTTGCCCGCGGATCCGCGTAGATCACGCCGAGCGCCATCGGGAAGCTGCCGATCGGCATGTCGATCAGCATGTGCGCGACCGCCTTGTTCGTGGGATCGTGGACGATCACGTCGGCCGCCTGCCAGTCGCCATCGACGACGTCGACGACCTTGAGGTTGAGCGCCTGGCGGTCGAGGGTCAGGCCCTTGCTGCCATTGTCGAACAGCATCGGCTCGCCCGCCTTCAGCCAGAGCTGCTTGCCGCTATGCTCCTTGGCGGTGAACGGCGCGAAGACATCGTCATTGTAGACGATGCAATTCTGAAAGATCTCGACGAACGAGGCGCCCTTGTGGGCATGGGCCGCCTTCAGAACGTCGGGCAGGTTCTTGTGCACGTCGATCGCCCGCGCGACGAAGCGCGCGCCCGAGCCCATCGCGAAGGCGCAGGGGCGGACAGGCCGGTCGACCGAGCCGAACGGCGTCGAGGGGCTGCGCGTGCCGACCCGCGAGGTCGGCGAATATTGACCCTTGGTGAGCCCGTAGATCTCGTTGTTGAACAGCAGGATCTGGCAGTCGAGGTTGCGCCGCAGGATATGCATCGTGTGGTTGCCGCCGATCGACAGCGCATCGCCGTCGCCGGTGACGATCCACACATCGAGCTCGGGATTGGCGAGCTTTACGCCCGTCGCGATCGCCGGCGCGCGGCCGTGGATCGTGTGGAAGCCGTAGGTCTCCATATAATAAGGAAACCGGCTCGAGCAGCCGATGCCGGAGATGAACACGGTCTTCGCAGGATCGACGTCGAGATCGGGCATCGTCCGCTGCACGGCTTTCAGCACCGCATAGTCGCCGCAGCCGGGGCACCAGCGCACTTCCTGGTCGGTCGCGAAATCCTTGGGGGTCAGCTTGACCATCTCGGTCATCGGATATTCCTCAATTCAGGTAATAGATGATCGCCAGCACGACGATTAACATCATGACGAGCGGAATCAGGCGCGGCGGGTTCATGGCATGGCCTCGCTTATCGCGGCTTCGATCTCGGCGATCTTGAACGGCTGGCCGGAAGTCTTGGTCACCGGTCGCGCGTCGACCAGATACTGGTCGCGCAGCAGGGTCTTGAGCTGGCCCTTGTTCATTTCCGGAACGATGACTCGCTCGTAAGACCTTAGAAGATCACCGAGATTTTTCGGCAGCGGCCAGATGTGGCGGACGTGGATGTGGCTGACGTCGAGCCCCTGGCGCCGCGCCCGCCGGACCGCCTGATGGATCGGTCCGAAGGTCGAGCCCCAGCCGACCACCGCCAACTTGCCGCCTTCCTGGCCGAGGCAGACGTCCTGATCCGGACAGGACTCGGCGATGCCGAGCACCTTGTTGGCGCGGATGTCGGTCATCGCCTGATGGTTCTCCGGCGCATAGTCGATATGGCCGGTTCCGACATTCTTCTCGATGCCGCCGATCCGATGCATCAGGCTGGGCGTGCCCGGCTTGATCCAGACGCGGGCGAGCTTGTCGTCGCGGCGATAGGGGTTGACCGCCTCCCCCTCCCCGGGCGCCTGGTCGTGGAAGGCGACCGGGAACGGCTGGTAGCCGCCCATGTCGGGCACCTTCCAGGGCTCGGCCGCATTGGCGATATAGCCGTCGGTCAGGATCATCACCGGAGTCATGTACTGGACCGCGATCCGGCACGCCTCGATCGCGCAGTCGAACGCGTCGGCCGGCGAACGCGCGGCGATCACCGGCATCGGCGCATCGCCGTTGCGGCCATAGACCGCCTGGTAGAGGTCGGACTGCTCGGTCTTGGTCGGCAGGCCGGTCGACGGGCCTCCGCGCTGGGAATTGACGATGACGAGCGGCAGCTCGGTCATGATCGCGAGACCCATCGCCTCGGTCTTGAGCGCGATGCCGGGGCCCGAGGAGGAGGTGACGCCGAGCGAGCCGGCGAAACTGGCGCCGATCGAGGCGGCGATCGCGGCGATCTCGTCCTCGGCCTGGAAGGTGGTGACGCCATATTCCTTGAGCCGCGACAGATGGTGCAGAATCGCGCTCGCCGGGGTGATCGGATAGCCGCCGAAGAACATCGGCAGGCCGGCCAGCTTGGCGCCGGCGACCAGGCCGAGCGAGATCGCCTCGGCGCCGGTGACGGTGCGGTAGAGGCCCGGCTCGGCCGGCGCCGGATCGATATGATGCTGCTGGAACTGGCCGCCCATCTCGGCGGTCTCGCCATAAGCGTGACCGGCGTTGAGCGCGGCGATGTTCGCCTCGGCCAGCTCCGGCGCCTTGGCGAACTTCGCCTTGAGCCAGTTGACGATCGGCTCGCGATCGCGGTCGAACATCCAGAGCGCGAGCCCCAGCGTCCACATATTCTTGCAGCGCAGCGCTTCCTTGTTGCCGAGCCCGAACGGCTTCACCGCGTCGAGGGTGAGCTGCGAGATGTTGAGCCGGATCACCTGCCATTTGGCGAGCTGGTCGTCGTCGAGCGGGTTGGAGTCGTAGCCGGCCTTGGCGAGGTTGCGCGCGCCGAACTCGCCCTCGTCGGCGATGACCAGCCCGCCGGGCTTGAGATCGGCGACATTGGTCTTCAGCGCCGCCGGGTTCATCGCGATCAGCACGTCCGGGGCGTCGCCGGCCGTGTCGATCGCCGCCGAGCCGAAATTGATCTGGAAGGCGGAGACGCCGAAAGTCGTGCCCTGCGGCGCGCGAATCTCGGCGGGAAAGTCCGGGAAGGTCGACAGATCGTTGCCGGCGAGCGCGGTCGAAAGCGTGAACTGGCCGCCGGTGAGCTGCATGCCGTCGCCGCTGTCCCCGGCGAAGCGGACAACCACCGCTTCGGGAGCTTCGTCGGATCGGGCTTCTTCGGGGGTGAGATAATGCCTGGCCGTAGCCAAAGTCTTTTCCTTCGAGTCTCGGAAGTGTCTTGCCAATCTAGACCTCCATGATCCGCGCCACAACCGTTGCGGTTGACAATGGATCATGTTGAGCCGCGGCCGATCGTTCGAGCGCGGAGGACCGATTCAAAATTTGCGGCGATCCGCGCCGGCGCAAAAACTTTGTCCGTCAGGAGCGTGGCAAATGCAGACGCGCCCACCCGCTTGCGTCGCGCTGGCCGGTGCCGGCCGGCCAGACCAGGCTGCGCTCGTCATTGAGCGCGATCCTGAGCCGCAATTGGGGCCACGCGAGCAGCGCGCGGGAGATGCGGAACTCGCGGCCCTGCTGTGCAACGAACGACGTCCGGTCGGGCGTACGCTCGGTGACATGGCTGTGCCAGCCGACATTGTTGCCCCAGTTCCAGGCCGTCCATCCTTCGCCTTCAGGAACTCGCTGCCCGAGCTGTGCGGAGGCGTGCATGTTGAACAGGCTTCCGTCCGGCCCGTCGACATAGAGATCCACGCCGACGAAGGTCGGCTCGGGATAGCGCAAGGCGAGGAGCAAATCGTCGCCGGCGAGCTTGGCGTAGAGCCGGTAACCGCCGGCAATCGGCAGCATTGCCGCGTCGCGCCATTCGGTTTCGTCAATGCGGCCGTCGAGCGTCACCGGCGCGCCGCGGCGAACCTCGAGCACCGGCACAGGCGCGCCGGCAATGGATATGGCCAGGAGGTATGAAAGCAGGCTCATCGGTCATCCTATCGAGCCCACAGTCAACCTAGCGGCCCTGACGGCGCGCCTCAAGCGCTGGCGCGCGGCGTCGCATTGCTTATGAGCGAAGCGGCAGGCGAATCAGGGAGCTGGCGTGAGCGAACCTTATGTGCGGCCGGACGTGCGGCTGTTCCTCGACTATTTCAACGCGCTCCCCGGCCAGAAGGGCTATGAGGTCGGGCCGGCCGAGGCGCGGCGCATGATGCTCGCCGCGCGCCATGTCGCGGATGGCCCGCGCGGCGAGGTGGCGCTGGTTCGCGATCTCTCCTTCCCAGGCCCCGGCGGCGAGATCCGACTTCGACTCTACGACGCCCGCGAAGAACGGGGCGCCGGACCGCTCTTCCTCTTCTTCCACGGCGGCGGATTCGTGCTCGGCGATCTCGACACGCACGACCCGTTCTGCGCGGAAATGGCGCGCGAGCTCGACATGCCGGTGCTCGCCGTCGACTATCGGCTCG
>JAYRLF010000454.1:0-3092 GCA_041905385.1 Allosphingosinicella sp. | reverse complement strand
GCCGGCAGCGAGCGGAACAATTCGGGCATGCGGGCGCGGAAGCGATTCATCACCTCGGTGCAATAGGCGATCAGCTCGGCGCGGCCCTGATCGGTCTGCGCGTAGAGCTGCCCCGGCAGCTGCTCGATCGCGGCGATGCGCTGGCCGATCGGCCCCTGCGCGGTGATGCCGGCCTGGCGCAGCAGCGGATCGGCGACGGCGGTGAGCTCGCGCACCTGGTCGAGACCGAGCTGGTGCACCTCGTCCGCGCTCATGCTGGTGCTGGTGAAATAACGCAGCGCCTGCGCATACATTTCTGCGCCCTGCGGCAGCCGGCCGACCCCGGCATCGTCGACGGCGCGCTGGCGCTGTTCCTGGAGTAGCGCCTTCTGCCGGCCGAGCGCCGCCGCGATCGGCCCGTCGACCAGGGCGACCGCGCGCGCTTCCCAATCACCGGCGATGTTCTTCTCGGTGGTTCGGCGGACGAGCGAGCCGACCAGCCCCGCCTGGGCGCCGCGCTGCGCCAGCAATGCGTCGGTCTGCCGCAGCGCCTTGTCGAGGATGATCCCCGGCGGGATCACGCCGGCGCCGGCATCGGCCCGCGACATCGCCACCTCGGCGTCGATGTTGCGATGGAATTGGTCGAGCCGATCGAGATAGGCCTGCGCGTCGTCGGCGGTCTCGATGCTGTGCTGGGTGTCGAGGAAGTTGGGGATGCCGATATAGGTGCCGTAGAGCTGGGTCAGGACATAGGGCGTCTGGCCCGATCCGTAGGGAATCGATCGGCTGGCGGCGGCGCGTTCGCCGAACCAGATCGCGGTCTGCAGCCAGGCGCGCTCGCGCAGCGGCAGTTGCGCGGCATCGATCGCGCGCAACCGCGGCATCGCCTGCAGGAGCGGCTCCCAGCGGCCGATCCGGCCATAGCGCGCCTCGTCGGTGAGCCGATGCTTGAGCGGCGCGCGCTCGCCTTTGTCGAGGCCGAGTCCGGTCGCCATTTCCGGCGCGATCGTCAGCGTTTCGGCGAAGATCTGATCGTAGATCGCCCGCGCCTGTGCCGCCGCGCCGGTCGGCGCCGGCTGAAGCGCGCGCGCGGCGGGCGCGCACAAGCCGCCCAGCGCCAGCGCCGAGGATCCGAGCAGGAAATTGCGACGCGATACGGAAGCCATGTTCGTCTCTCCAATGCCAAGGCGGCTGACTCCGCTTGGTCGTTGCGCGCCGGGTAGAGCCAAGCAGGCCATACGCACAACTGCGATTCGCGCGACATTGGACCACAGCACGCTTGACAGTTTCGCCCCCGTTTCGACCAATCGGCCGAAACCTGCAGGGGATTGAGATGAACGACCGCAATATTCGCCTGATCGGCTGGGTCCTGACCGGCCTGTTCGCCTTGTTCATGCTCGGCGCCTCGATCGCGCCCAAGCTGCTGCGGCTGCCGATCGCCGAGGAGACGATGGCCCAGCTCGGCTGGCCGGCCGGCTACGCCTTCATGATCGGCCTGATCGAGCTGACCTGCCTTTTGCTCTACCTGATCCCGCGCACCAACCTGCTCGGGGGCATCCTGATGATGGGCCTGCTCGGCGGCGCGATGGCGACGCAGATCCGCGCCGGCAGCCCATTGTTCAGCCACATCCTCTTCAGCCTCTATCTCGGCCTGTTCATGTGGGGCGGATTGTGGCTGCGCGATCCGCGCTTCCGGGCCATGTTCCCGCTTCGGCGCGATCAGTAAAGCATTAGAGCGCCCTGCGTCCCAGAGAGTCATCCCGACGAAAGTCGGGACCCATGAACACCGACTTCGCTAATCCTCGTTGACCCGTGTTCATGGTTCCCGGCTCGAGCCGGCATGACTCCCAATGGTTGCGCACTCAAAGCGCGGCCGGCTGAAGCGCGAGCGATCGCGAAACCTCGGCGAGCCGGTCCGCCGGCAGCGGGGCCAGCAGCATCCGCGCCACCCGCGCCGCCGTGCGATCGCTCTCGCCGAGCGACTGGGCGGCCAACGCAATGACGAGCAGATGGGCTTCGATCCCCAATGCGTCGGCGTGGTCACGGACCGCCTCGGCCAGCCCGTCGACGGCGGCGCGGACCTCCCCGGACAAGGCGGACAGATCCCCGGCGGCAAGCTGGGGGCCAGCATCGTTCCAGTCGATCGAGGCGGCGAGCGCGCGCAGCCGCTGGTCGACACTCGGCCCCTGATAGTGTCGCGGCGGACAGCGCAAGCGTTTGAGTGGCGCCGCCGCGGCCGGCGCGGCCCCGGCCATCGCGTCCACCATGGCGTGCCGGCGCTGCATCGACGCCGCCACGGCCGGCGCCTCGAGCGCGATCTTGCGGGTCATCGGAAGGCCCTCCTGCACGGCGCCCGCCTCGTCGACCAGGACAAGGCTGGTGAGATGGGTGACCAGCCCTTCGGCCTCGGCCAAGGCGGCGGCCCGGTCCTCCTGCATGGCCGGCAGCGCGCTGGCCGCGGCCAGCGCCGCGACTCCGGCGACCGACTCGGAAGGCGGCTCGGCGTCGCTCCACCGCGCCGCGATGTCGACACCGCCGCGACGGACGAACAGGTCGATCGGCGCACCGTCGATGGCGGCGGCCGGCGCATAAGGCGTGCGGATCGCGGCGACCATTGACGCGGCGATCGCGGCCAGAGTCGATTCGCTCGCGATCATCAGCTCCCCGCCGGTCAGCGCGGCGAGATGGCCGACCCGCGCTTCCAGGCTGTCCTCGCCGATCAGCAGGACGCTGACGCGCCGGCCGAGCCGGGCCAATGCCTGGACGTCGAGCGCGTGGCTCTTGCCGTCGGTGATCAGCAAGATGTCGCGCGCCTCGCTGCCGCTCGCGACCGCCTGGACCGCCCGGCCGGTCTCGGTGCCGCCGCCTGGCGGGGAGCGCCGAGCCAGCAGGGCGTCGATCGCGTCGGGATCGAAACGCGACAGCGCGCCGACCTGGCGGACGCTGTTGCTAAATTCCCATAGGTCGATCCAGTCGCCCGCGCGCACGGCGGACGCGAGCGACCGGACCACCAGCCCGGCCGCGTCATGATTGCTGATCGCCATGCGGCCACTGCTGAACGATCCGGACATCGACCCCGAGGCATCGACCAGCACCGCCAGCGCGGCCGGCGC
>JAYRLF010000035.1:9183-18202 GCA_041905385.1 Allosphingosinicella sp. | reverse complement strand
CGATCGCCGCTTCCGCGGCGGCGAGATCGTCGAACTCGACGACCTTGAAGCCGGGCAGCAGCGGCGCGGAGCCGTCGCGCAGCTTTTCCTGATTGGTGGCGCTGATCGTGCCGAGAGTGCGGCCGTGAAAGGCGCTGGTGAAGGTGATCAGCTCGTGCTTCTCGGGCCGGCCGTGATGGTGATGGTAGCGGCGCGCGGTCTTGATCGCGCATTCGACCGCCTCGGCGCCTGAATTGGTCAGGAAGACGGTGTCGGCGAAGGTCAGGTCGACCAGCCGCTGGCAATAGGCCTCGCCCTGCGGCGAGCCGTACAGATTGGAGACGTGGATCAGGGTCGCCGCCTGATCCTGGATCGCCCTCGTCAGGACCGGATGGCCGTGGCCGAGCAGATTGACCGCGATTCCGCTGGCGAAATCGAGATATTTCTCGCCCTTCTCGCCATAGAGATAGACACCCTCGCCGCGCACCGGCCGCACCGGCGAGCGCGGATAGACGGGCATGAGCGGGGTGATGGTCATAGCGGGGTTCCTCGGGCTCGTGAAAAATGAAGAAAGGCGACCCTTTCAGGCCGCCTTCCACTCCCCGCTATAGGGATCAAGGGGGCGCCGCGTCAACGAACGCGGCGCCCCAGTCTGTCCGGTTCAGCCGCGTCGGCCGTCGCGGTCGCGGCGCTCGTAGCGCAGGCGCTGCTCGAGCTGGTTCACCCGGCCCTGGAGGGCGGCGAACTCGCGGCCGCTGAGGCCGTTGCGGGCGGCGATGCCGAGCCGCGAACGGATCTGGTTCGATTCACGCCGCAGGCTGAACGCCTCGCGCTGCGAGATCACGCGGCGCTGCATCGAACGGGTGATGCGGACGTCGACATTGTCGAGCTGCCGCAGCAGGTTGTTCACGGCCGGGCGGCTCGGGCCGCGCTGGTTCCAGCCGGGATGATGATCGCGATACTGCGCGGCAGCCGGAACAGCGGCCAGCGTGGCGGTCGCGAGAGCGACGGAAACAAGCAATTTACGCATTTGACTACTCCTTTGGGCTGCGTTGCCGAAGACCCTTTTACGGACCGAGGGCTGTGGCCGCCGTGAATGGAGTCGACAGAATCCGTTCATAAATGTCGCAAGTTGTATGAACAATCCTCCCTGTGAGGCGCAGCCTCATGGGGAGGGATGGGCAGGTCGCCTTGTCCCCCCGGACAAGGCTTCGGCTCGCGGGGCGAGCCGACCCTGCCCATCGCCGGCGAAGGCGGCGGTGGAGGGGCTGTTCGAGACCCGCTCGGAGGTCTTTCTTCTGCCTTCTGGAAATCTGAGGACGTGGGATAGCCCCCTACACCAGCCTGCGGCTGGTCCCCCTCCCCATCGCTTCGCGACAGGGAGGAAACGGACGCTAGGCCTTCAGCTTCCAGCCGGTGCGCAACAGGGTCAGGCACAGCAGCCAGAGCACGACATTGATGCCGAGCAGCAGCAGGCTGCCGAACAGGATCGGCGAATCGGCCTCGCCGACGAAGCCGTAGCGGAAGCCCGAGATGATGTAGAAGAAGGGATTGGCGTGGCTGATCGCGCCGAAGGTCGGCGACAGGGTATCGATCGAGTAGAATGTGCCGGACAGGAGCGAGAGCGGCGCGACCACGAAATTGGTAACTGCCGCGGCGTGATCGAATTTCTCCGCCCAGATCGAGGTGAGGAGGCCAAGGAAGCCGAGCATCATGCTGCCCATCAGCCCGAACCAGAGCAAAGCCCAGGGATGGCGCGGGAAGACGTGGACGCCCGGCCAGAGCAGCATCGCCAGCCAGACCGCGAAACCGACCAGGAAGGCGCGGGTGACGGCGGCGCCGATCAGCCCGGTGATCAGCTCGCCCACCGACAGAGGCGGCATTAGATAGTCGACGATCGTCCCCTGGATCTTGCCGACCAGCAGCGAGAAGCTCGAATTGGCGAAGGCGTTCTGGATCATGCCCATCACGATCAGGCCGGGCGCGAGGAAATCCGCGAACGGAATCGCGCCGCCGCCGAGCGGCACGGTACGCCCTTCGCGGCCCAGCGCGACCGTGAAGATGACCAGGAACAGCATGGTCGTGACGGCCGGCGCCCAGACCGTCTGCAGCTGGACCTTGAAGAAACGGCGCACCTCCTTCACATAGAGGGTCGCAAGGCCGCCCCAATTGACGTTCCTGATCACGGGGACGCCGGGGTCGGTCCGGACCCAATTCGAAGGCTGGTCGTTCACAGGCGCCGTCGCTAGTCGCTGACGCCGGACTGGGCAAGCCCGCGAGAATTTTGAGGAAGTGGCCAGAAATGTCGTGGACGGACGAACGGATTGAGCGGCTCAAGCAGTTGTGGAGCCAGGGCGTGACGGCGAGCCAGATCGCCGACGAGCTTGGCGGCGTCTCGCGCAATGCCGTGATCGGCAAGGCGCACAGGCTCGGCCTGCAATCCCGGCCGTCGCCGGTGAAGGCGCATGAGGACGAGGAGGAGCAGACGGCCCCGAAGGCGAAGGAGAAGGCCGAGAAGCCGAAGGCCGCGGCCGCGAAGCCGGAGGCCCGCGAGGCCGCGCCGGCGGCGAGGCCGGCGGCCGAGCCCGCTCCCGCACCCACTGCCGCGCCGACCGCGGAAGATGCGCTCGACGATGACGAGGACGAAGACGATGTGGAGGCCGCGGCACCGGCCGCCGCCGAAACGCCGCAGCCAGTGATCCGCTCGATCGGTCCGGGCGGCTTCGTCCGCCAGGGTCCGAGCGACCAGCAGGCACCGATCCCCCCTGCCCCGCCGCGCCGACTGGTGCCCGCCAAGCCGAGCCCCGAGATCGCCGACAAGACCAGCCTGCTCGATCTCAACGAGAAGATCTGCAAATGGCCGATCGGCCATCCCGGCGAGCCCGATTTCCATTTCTGCGGCAAGCAGGCCAATCCGGGCTTCCCCTATTGCGTCGAGCATTGCGGCGTCGCCTACCAGGCGCAGCTGCCGCGCCGCGACCGCAAGCCGCCGCCGCCGCTGCCTTTCGGCGGACCGCGGGTGCGCTGAGGGCTCGAAGGCCAGCCTAGGCACGCCACTGGATCCGGTCGCGAACCGGCCGTGGCGGATGTGCGCTGGTGCGCGTTGCAATCCGCTTGGCATCGCGACTCCGGCGCTTCTATATCTCTCTCATGGCAGATGATCTGTTCGCTTCTTCCGGCCAGACCGGCACGGACTATGACGCCCATTCGATCGAGGTCCTCGAGGGGCTGGAGCCGGTGCGGCGCCGGCCCGGAATGTATATCGGCGGCACCGACGAGCGGGCGCTGCACCATCTCGCCGCCGAGGTGCTCGACAACAGCATGGACGAGGCGGTGGCAGGCCATGCGTCGCGCATCGAGGTCGAGCTCGAGCCCGGCAACAAGCTGACCATCGCCGACAATGGCCGCGGCATTCCGATCGACGAACATCCCAAATATCCGGGCAAGTCGGCGCTCGAGGTGATCCTGACGACGCTCCATTCGGGCGGCAAATTCTCCGACAAGGCCTATGCGACTTCGGGCGGCCTGCACGGCGTCGGCGTCAGCGTCGTCAACGCGCTGTCGACCGAGACCGTGATCGAGGTGGCGCGCAACAAGCAGCTCTATCGGCAGAGCTTTGCGCGCGGCACGCCGCAGACCAAGCTGCTCGCGCTCGGACCGACCCCGAACCGGCGCGGCACGACGACGAGTTTCACGCCCGATCCGGAGATTTTCGGCGAGGATGCGCGGTTCAAGCCGGCACGCCTGTACCGATTGGCGCGCTCCAAGGCCTATCTCTACGCGGGCGTCGAGATACGCTGGCGCTGCGATCCCGATTTGATCAGCGACGAGACGCCGGCGGAGGCGGTATTCCAGTTTCCCGGCGGCCTTGCCGACCATCTCAAGGAGCAGATCGGCGAGCGCGAGACGGCGACGAATGCGCCGTTCGTCGGCCTCCACGACTTCCCCAATCAGCAGGGCAAGGTCGAATGGGCGGTGGCCTGGCCGGTCTGGGGCGACGGCAACGCATCCTATTATTGCAACACGATCCCGACCCCGGACGGCGGCACCCACGAGCAGGGCCTCAGGATGGCGCTGACCCGGGGCCTCAGGGCGTTCGGCGAGCTGGTCGGCCAGAAGAAGGCCAAGGACATCCAGGCCGAGGACGTGCTGACCGGCGCCGAGATCATGCTGTCGGTGTTCATCAAGGACCCGCAATTCCAGAGCCAGACCAAAGACCGGCTGACCTCGCCCGACGCGGCGCGCTTGGTCGAGAATGCGGTGCGCGACCATTTCGACCATTTCCTGGCCGACCATATGGAGCGCGGCCGGGCGCTGCTCGGCTTCGTGCTCGACCGGATGGACGAGCGGCTGAAGCGGCGGGCCGAGCGCGAGATCAAGCGCAAGACAGCGACTTCGCACCGCAAGCTCAGGCTCCCCGGCAAGCTCACCGACTGCGCCAATGACGATCCGGCCGGAACCGAATTGTTCATCGTCGAGGGCGACAGCGCCGGCGGCTCGGCCAAGCAGGCGCGCGACCGCAAGACCCAGGCGATCCTGCCGATCCGCGGCAAGATCCTCAACGTCGCCTCGGCAACCGCCGACAAGATCCGGGCAAACCAGGAGATTGCCGATCTGATCCAGGCGCTCGGCTGCGGCACGCGCGATCGCTGCAATCCTGACGATCTCAGATACGAGCGGGTCGTGATCATGACCGACGCCGATGTCGACGGCGCGCATATCGCGACGCTGCTGATGACCTTCTTCTTCCAGGAGATGCCGGAGCTGGTGAAGCGCGGTCATCTCTACCTGGCGCAGCCGCCGCTCTATCGGCTGGCCCATGGCGGCACCGTCGCTTATGCCCGCGACGACGACCATCGTGCGGAGCTCGAAGCCTCTGTCTTCAAAGGCAAAAAGGTCGATGTTTCACGCTTCAAGGGTCTCGGAGAGATGAACCCGGGGCAGTTGAAGGAGACCACCATGGACCCGAAGACGCGGGGCATGATCCGGATCACGCTACCGCAGGATTATGAGGACCGGCAGTCGGTCAAGGATCTGGTCGACCGGCTGATGGGCCGCAATCCCGAGCATCGCTTCCACTTCATCCAGAGCCGCGCCGCCGAGCTCAGCGAGGAAGAGATCGACGCGTGAACAAGCGTCGGGCCCGCCAGCGCCAGGCGCACATGCCGCAGGCGTCCGGCGCCTTCCGCGGCTGGACGATCCAGCGGGCGACCAATTTCGGCATCGTCTGCGCGCTGGTTGCCATCCTGCTCGCGGTCCTGATGCGCGAGAGCCTGCTCTACCCCTATGCGGGCGCGCTTGCGGCGACCGCTTTGTGCGGCGCCTCGATCCTGTGGATCACGGCGTTCGACATGCGCACCCGCGGCACAAGTGGGCGGATGCGGCCGATCCGTGGCTTCGACGTCGCGGTCGGCCTGGCGCTGCTGCTGCCCTCGCTCTACGCGCTGTCGCTGATCTGGCGGGACCTGGGTCTTTAGTCCGCCGCCGCTTCGGCCTCCGCCAGGGCCGCCTCGATCATTCGGTCCCACACCGCGACGTCGCCGGCCTCGGCCATGGCCGGATCGGGCTCGCGCAGCGTCCGCAGAATAGAGAGTGCGTCGCCGCGATAGTCGCGCCAGATCGAATCGATTCGTTCCCCGGCGGATGGATCGTCGCCGCCGGCATTGATGCTGACGACGCGCCCGGCGATGACGCGGGCGATCCGTTCGACGATATCCGTGCTCGAAACCGGCATCATGCATCTCCCGAATTGGTTTGGTTGGTGTAACGATGCAGTCCGGCGCGGGTTTCCCGGCGGGAGAAAAGATGAGGCGATTGCTGCTGTTGTTGATCGCCCTGTTCGGGCTCGCCGCCCCCGCCGAAGCGCAGGAGACGGCGTTGCGCGCCCGGGCCGAGCAGATGGTCGCCTTGCTGCGCGGCGAAGGCGCGGCTGACCAATTGTTCGCGCCGGCTTTCCTTGCCCAGGTGCCGGCCGCGCAGATCCAGGGCCTCTCCCAGCGTTTCGCGAGCCAATATGGCGCGGTGCGCGGCCTCGCCGACCTTGAGGTGCAGGCGCCGCAATCGGGCGTCGCCCATGTCGATTATGAACGTGCCACGGCGCACTTCCGGCTGGTGATCGAGCCGCAGGCGCCGCACCGGATCACCGGGCTGCTGTTCACCGGCGCCGACATGCGCGGCGACACGTTCGAGGCAGTGCTGAACGAGATCCGGGCGCTGCCGGGCCAGACGCATGTCGCGGTCGCGCGGCTCGGCGACGGCGCGCCGACTGCGTTGGCCGGCCATCAGCCCGCCCATGTCCTGGCGGTCGGATCGACCTTCAAATTGTTCATCCTCGCCGAGCTCAGCCGGCAGGTTCAGGCCGGACAGCGACGCTGGTCGGACGTCGTGCCGCTCGACCGCCGCTCATCGGCATCCGGCACCCTGCAGGCCTGGCCGCAAGGCGCGCCGCTGACGCTGCATAGCCTGGCGGCGCTGATGATCTCGATCAGCGACAACACCGCCACCGACATTCTCTTGCATCTGCTCGGCCGCGAGGCCGTCGAGCAGATGATGAGCCGGATCGGGATCGCGGCGGCGGCGGGCAACCGTCCGCTGCTGTCGACACTCGAGGCCGGGCTGATCAAGACCGGCCCCGAAGCCGGCTTCGCCGCCTGGCGCGCTGCCGACGAAGCCGGCCGCCGCCACCTGCTCGCGACGGACTATGCCGATCGCGATTCGTCGCGGATCGACCTGACCCGATTCACCGGCAATCCGCTTCACATCGACAGCGTGGAATGGTTTGCCTCGGCCGAGGATTTGGTGCGGACGATGGACTGGCTGCGCCGCAACGGCGACGACACGGCCCGCGCGATCCTCGCGATCAATCCGGCGCTGCCGCAGCAGAATCGCGCGGCCCTGGACTATGTCGGCTATAAAGGCGGATCCGAGCCGGGTGTGATCAGCCTCACCTGGCTGATCCGCACTCGCGCCGGCGCCTGGCATGTCGTGACGGGCAGCTGGAACAATCCGGCCGCGCCGGTCGACGAGGCGCGGTTCGCCGGCCTGATGACGCGGCTCGTCGCGCTCTGCGCTGGCCGCCATTAACCCAATTTTTGGCGCTTTTCCGCTAGCTCCCGAAGCGAGTTCGGGAGCGGGACGAATGGCCGGAGCGACGTTCGGACGAAAGGGCATGGCTGATGCGGCGCCGACCGGACGCCGCGCGCAGTTCATCGCGCCGGTTGCACAGTCCGGGGACGAGATGGCCGCACGGCGTGAAGCATTCGTCGCGGCCGAGCGCGCCCGCGGCGGCGCAGCAGAGATTGATCCGATGGCGAGCGCCGCGCGCGCCAAGGAGATCGGCCTGCCGACCTTTCCCGGCCGCAAGTCGGTCGCGGTGGCCTATTCGCTGTGGTTCGGCCTCTGGGCGATCTCGGCGCATCGCTTCTACGTGAAGGCCTGGATCAGCGGCATCGCGCAGACGGCGCTCTGGTATGTCAGCCTGATGTTCTGGATGGCCGGTAACAAACCCGCCTTCTACCCGCTGCTTGCCGGCCTCGGCTGGATCGCCGCCGACCTCCTGCTCATCCCCGGCATGGTCCGAGCCCGCAACGAGACGCTGCAAAGGCAAGCAGAGATGAAGGCGCTGGCGCCGGAGACCGACGCGGCGACCGAAGCGCCGTCGGCTTAGGACGTCACCGCCGGCGCGATCAGCGGAAATTTCGGAATCTCGACCGGGAAGGTCGATCCGTCCTCGGCGATCATGTGGTAGCGCCCTTCCATCGCGCCGGTCGGCGTGGTGAGCGGACAACCCGAGACATAATCGAACGAACCGCCCGGCTCGAGCACCGGCTGCTCGCCGACCACGCCTTCGCCGCGCACTTCATGCCGGGTGCCGCGACCGTCGCTGATCACCCATTCGCGGCTGATCAGCTGGACCGCCGCCTCGCCCTCATTCTCGATCCGGATATGATAGGCCCAGAACCAGCGCCCCTTGGCCGGCTCCGACTGCTCGGGAAGGAAGCTGACCGAGACGCGGACGGTGATGCCGCGCGTCGTGGCGCTGTGCGGGAAGAATTGTTTCACCTGCTTTTCCTGTGCCCGCGCGCGACCGCGGTCAACCGACGATGCGTTTGAACCGCTCGATCAAGCGCTCGCGCGCAACCAGCACTTCGGCCTGGCGGTCGATCAGCAGGTCGCGGGCAAGGAAATGGCCGGTCTGGCGGAGCGCCTGGTTGATCTCCGCCCAGGCCGGCACGCCGCCGCGGCGCGGCAGCAGGTCGCCGACATCGGGACCGAAGCCGACCTCGCGCAGCACGAGCAGCTCGTAGCGGACCAAGGCGGCGGCCCAGCCGCGCGCGCTCGGCGCGGCCTCGATCGCCGAAAGCAGGCCGTCGAGGCCGAGATAGAGACGCGGATAGGGCTGCGCCTCTGGCAGAGCGGCAGTGGTCAGCGCCGTCGCCCATTCGATGCCGGCAGCGGCGAGCGGCTCCGACAGCAGGAAGGCGCGGCTGTGCGACAGCTCGGCGGTGAGATGGGCGAGCTGATCCTCGGTGCGGGCGCGATATTCGGCCGCGATCCGG
Source organism: Allosphingosinicella sp. (assembly GCA_041905385.1). Lineage (GTDB taxonomy): Bacteria > Pseudomonadota > Alphaproteobacteria > Sphingomonadales > Sphingomonadaceae > Allosphingosinicella. Next base: position 9,665 of record JAYRLF010000035.1, on the reverse strand, counting down.
TTGCCGGGGACGAGCACGGGACGCAATCGGCGGGAACGGCCGCCACGGACATAGCCGGGCTGGACGCCGGCGCCGGGCGTCAGCGCACGCACGATCGCGCCATGCTCGCCATGGGCGCGGACGGCGACGATCACGGCTTCGGTGCGAAGGTTCATGGGATACTAGCCTCCCCTCCCTGGAAGGGAGGGGATTTGAGGGGTGGGTGGGTGCGACCGAGCCGGCTCGATGCCGGCGAAGGCGCTTACGGCATCCTCACGGGCATCGAGCCCGTTCGGCTGCACCCACCCCCATGAGCAGGTTCGCAGTGCCCCGCACTGCGAAGCCAAGTCCGGGGGACTTGGCGACCTGCTCATCCTCCCTTGCAGGGAGGGGGGAATGATCGCCCGCCTCATCACCCGCCCGGATGGAAATAATCATAGATCCCCCGCGCCGTTGCGCGTGAGATTGCGGGGGCCGTGGGGTGGTACACGGTGGGCGCCGGG
>JAYRLF010000035.1:0-9173 GCA_041905385.1 Allosphingosinicella sp. | reverse complement strand
GGGACCTTCTCGAGGTCCTCGAGCGCGGCGGCGCGGACGGCGCGGGCGGTGCCGAAGTGCATCAGCAGGGCCCGCTTGCGGCCCGGGCCGATGCCGGGAACGTCGTCCAATGGGCTCGCCGCCATGCTCTTGGCGCGCTTCTGGCGGTGGGCGCCGATCGCGAAGCGATGGGCCTCGTCGCGCAGCCGCTGGAGGTAGAAGAGCAAAGAGGAATTGGGCGGCAGGGTGATCTCGCGACCGCCGGGCAAATGGAAGACCTCGCGGCCGGCATTGCGGTCGGGCCCCTTGGCGACACCGACCACCGGCACGTCGTGGACGCCGGCATCCTCGAGCACCTCGCAGACCGAGGAGAGCTGGCCCTTGCCGCCGTCGATCAGCAGCAGGTCCGGCCATTCGCCGCGGCTGCGGTCCGGATCCTCCTTCTCGAGCCGGGCGAAGCGGCGGCCGAGCACCTCGCGCATCATCGCGAAATCGTCGCCGGGCGCTGTCTCGGGCCGCTTGATGTTGAACTTGCGATAGGCGTTCTTGCGGAAGCCCTCCGGCCCGGCGACGATCATCGCGCCGACCGCATTGGTGCCCATGACATGGCTGTTGTCATAGACCTCGATCCGCTGCGGCGGCTCGGCCAGCTCGAACGTCTCGGCGAGCTCGCGCAGATTGCGGGCCTGGGTCGAGGTCTCGGCGAGGCGGCGGTCGAGCTCTTCCTCGGCATTGCGCTTCGCCTGGCGGATCATCCGCGCCTGATCACCGCGCTGCGGCGCCTTGATCGCGACGCGGCGGCCGGCGCGCTCGGAGAAGGCCTCCTCGAGCAATTCGCTCTCCGGCAGAGCGCGGTCGGTCAGGATCAGCCGCGCCGGCGGCACTTCCTCGTAGAATTGGGTGAGGAAGGACTGCAGCACCTCGGCCTCGGGAACATCATTGGTGTGGGCCGGGAAGAAGCTGCGATGGCCCCAATTCTGGCCGCCGCGGATGAAGAAGGCTTGGATGCACATCTGGCCGCCCTTGCAGGCGAGCGCGAACAGATCGGCGTCGCCGAGCTTCTCGGCATGGATCGCCTGGCTGCCCTGGATATAGGTCAGCGCGCGGAGCCGGTCGCGGTAGACGGCGGCGAGCTCGTAATCCATCGCCTCGGCCGCTTCCTGCATCTGCTTGCCAAGCTTGGCCTGCACCCTGGTCGAGCGGCCGGCGAGATAGTCCTTGGCGTCGCGGACCAGCTCGTCATAGCCGGCCTCGTCGATCCGTTTGACGCAGGGCGCGGAGCAGCGGCGGATCTGAAAGAGCAGGCAGGGCCGCGATCGGTTGGCGAAGAAGCTGTCGGTGCAACTGCGGAGCAGGAACAGCTTCTGGAGCGCATTGAGCGTCTCGCGAACCGAGCCGGCGCTGGCGAATGGGCCATAATATTGGCCCTTGAGGCGCCGTGCCCCGCGGTGGAGCTGGACGCGCGGAAAGGCGTGATCCTCGCGCAGCAGGATGAAGGGAAAGCTTTTGTCGTCGCGCAAAAGGACGTTGTAGGGCGGCCGGTAGCGCTTGATCAGCTGCGCCTCGAGCAGCAGCGCCTCGGCCTCGCTGTTGGTGGTGACGATCTGCATCGCCCGGGTCTGGGCGACCATGCGCTGCAGCCGCTTCGTCAGCCGCGCGACCTGGGTATATTGGGTGACCCGGTTCTTCAGCGCCCGCGCCTTGCCGACGTAGAGCACGTCGCCGCGCATATCGAGCATGCGATAGACGCCCGGCCGAACCGGCAGCGTCTTTACGGTCGCCCGGATCGCCGCGATCCCGGCATCGATGTCGGGCGCATCGGCGCCGCGCATCGTGTAGGTCGCTTTCTCCTCGTTGAAGCGATCTGGAGAGTCGGGTTTGTCGGTCACCGGGGGGATTTAGGGAATAGAAGCGCTGGCCGCCACTGCGCGGCGAAGCCGCTTCTTATTTCTCGCAGAGACGCAGAGATCGCAGAGAGTCCGAGGGTGAACCGGCGACTATACTCGCTTCGACATCTCAGCGTCCTCTGCGTCTCTGCGAGAATATGACGGCGGCTGCGCCGCCAGGGTGCCAAACGTACAAGCGCTTAGGCGACCGGCATGCTAGGCCGCCTCAGTGGCTGAAGGAGATATGCCGTGCCGACCGCCGACGACTTCCGCAAGATCGCACTTTCTTATGCCGGGGTCGAGGAGCGGGAGCATATGGGCCATCCCGACTTCCGCGTGGCCGGCAAGATCTTCGCGACCTTGGGATCGCCGAATGAGGATTGGGGAATGGTGGCGCTGCTCCCGGAGCAGCAGCAGATGGCGCTCGAAGCCGAGGCGGACGCATTCACGCCGGCCAATGGCGCTTGGGGACGGAACGGATCGACGCTGGTGCGGCTGGATCGGGTGCCGCAATCCTGGCTGGAGCGGGCGATCGACTGGGCCTGGCAGAACAAGGCGCCGCCGCATTTGCGGGATTGATCGTGGTCCAATGAAGGCTGCACGGCCGGATCGATCGACCGCTTCGAGGGCGCAGAACCTACCCCTCCACCACCCTGCGGGTGGTCCCCCTCCCCGAGCAAGCTCGGGGAGGAACGATCAGCGCCGACCGAGCTCCGCGATCGTGGCGTCGACCATTGCCTTGTCGGCGCTGGCGTCGACGCGGTCGCGGATCAGGCTTTCGGCGGCGGCGGCAGCAGCGGCGGCAGCGCGGGCGCGGACCTCGTCGACGGCGGCGCGCTCGGCGGCGGCGATCTTGTCCTCGGCCATGCGCGTGCGGCGCTCGACCAGAGCGACGGCGTCGCTTTCGGCCTGGCGGACGATGCCCTCGGCCTCGGTCCGGGCGCGCTCGATCATGGTTGCGGCCTCGGCATCGGCCTGCGCGGCCTTGGTCTGATATTCGGCGCGCAGCGCCTCGGCCTCGGCGCGCAGCTGGCCGGCCTCGTCGAGCTGCTGCCGGATCTGACCGATCTTCTTGTCGAGCGCCTTGCCGATCGCGGCCGGGACCCGCTTCCACAGCAGGATCGCGAACACCAGGATCATCGCCCAGGCGACCCAGCCCGAGGCGTCGAAGCCCAGAGCGGTCGGCTCGGCATGACCACCGCCATGATCGGCGGTGCCGCCGGTCATCTCGGTATGGCTCGGAGCGGCGTGGCCCTCCTCGGCATCGGTCGCCGCGGGGGGGTGCGCCTCATTGGCGGCGGGGGGATGCGCTTCAGCCATTGGCCATCGCCGCTTTCACTGCCTTGGCCGCGTCGGCCGTGCTGACGGTGACGCCGGCGAGCCGCGTCACCATCTCCTGCGCCGCCTCGGCGGCGACCGTCTCGATGTCGGCCAATGCCGCTTCGGTCGCCGTGCGCAGCCGGGTTTCGGCGGCGTCCGTCTTGACCCGGATCGCCTCGTCCGCCTCGCGCACCCGGCCCTCGGTGGCGCGGGCGCTGTCCTGCTTGGCGGCTGCCGTGACCTTGAGCGCCTCAGCGCGGCTCTCGTTGATCCGCGCGCGATAGGCCTCCTCGGTCGCATCCGCTTCCCGCCGCGCCGCCTCAGCGGCGGCGAGATCGGATGCGATCCGATCGTCGCGAGCGGCCATGGTCGACTGGATCTTCGGCAGCATCGCCCGGCCGATCCCGAAATAGATCACGGCCAGGGTCAGCAGCAGCCAGAAGAGCTGCGAATAGAGGACGTCCGAGAGCTGATTGATCTGAGGCATTGTAGGCCTTCTCTAATAGGCCAGGATTGCTCCCGGCCTGTCGCTCTTAACGGGCGTAGAGAATGATCATCGCGACGGCGAACGCGATCAGGCCGAGCAGCTCGGCGGCCGCGAAGCCGATGAAGAGACGGCCCTGCTGGCTGTCGGCCGCGGCCGGATTGCGCAGCGCGCCCTGGAGGAACGAGCCGAAGACGTTGCCGACGCCGGCGGCGGCAGCGCCGACACCAATGGCGGCGAGACCGGCGCCGATGACCTGAGCAGATGCGAAGTCCATGATAAGCTCCTTTGAGAAAATCGAATTGAAACTATGACTTAGTGCAGGTTGACCGCGTCATTGATGTAGAGCGAGGTCAGCAGCGCGAACACATAGGCCTGGATGGCGCAGACCAGCAGCTCGAGCGCGCTGACGCCGGCGATAAAGACGAAACTCAGCAGGGCGATGCCCGGGCCCATCACGCCCTCGGCATTGAGACCGCCGACGACGAAGCTGCCGAACACCTTCACCAGGATGTGGCCGGCGATCATCGCCACGAACAGTCGCAGCGCGAGGCTGAACGGGCGGACCAGGAAGGAGAGCAGCTCGATCGTGAAGATCAGGGGAAGCAGCAGCTTCGGCGTGCCGTGCGGAATGAAGAGCGAGAAGAAGTGGAAGCCGTGCCGCCAGAAGCCGACGATCAGGACGATCGAGAAGGAGATGATCGCGAGCACGCCGGTGATGGTGAACTGGCTCGTCACGGTGAAGGGGTGGACGCCCGGGATGACGCCGAACGGCATCATGCCCATCAGATTGGCGAACAGGATGAAGATGAAGACGGTGAACACCCAAGGGACGTATTTGCGCCCTTCCGGCCCGATGTTCGTGTCGATCATCGAGGTGATGAAGCCGGTGATCCCTTCGACCATCACCTGCCAGCGGCCAGGGACGAGCTCGCGCTTCATGCCGCCGAGCATGAAGACGAGGATCGAGCCGAGCACGATCATCATCCACAGTGCGCTGTTGGTGAAGGCGAACGGATTTCCGGCCAGATCGCCCGCGAGCGAATCGATCTGGAATTGGTGCATCGGATCGATGGTGGATTGTTGCGCCACGCCTACCTAGTCCCGTTTCTCAACTCGGCCCCGAAGCCGTTAATCCGTCCCGGTTTTGGAAATCCGATAGATTTCCCGCATGGCGAGGCCGAACCCGACGAACAGCATCGCCACCCAGATGCCCGACGTCCCCGCGACCCGATCGGCCAGCCAGCCGATGATCGCGCAGCCGGCAGGATAGCCGATCATGACGGATAGGACCCGTCGGCCCTGAACTTCCCCTGGAAGCTCGGTCCGCGAGCGCCGCCCCGTCCTGATCTCCTCCTCGGCCTGCGCCTGCTTCAACCGCCTGTCGAGCGATGTCAGCCGCGCATCTTCCGGGAGTCCAGGATCCTGCCGGGGCTCGTCTTCCATCATGCCAAACTCCCTGGGAACAAGCCGCCGAATAGAGGGACTCATCGAATAGGGCGAGGGACATGCCGGCGAACGAGCCCGCCAAGGCGCGGTTCCTTTAGGAAGCGGCCGGAGCCAAGTCAACAGCAATGCCGCAGTGCAGCAAAGGTTGCCATGCTGCGCGTTTCTGGCAGGTTAAGGGGACAGCGTTATGGGGGCGAAATGATCTTGTTGCTTGCCCTCGCCATTGTCCAGGCCGACCCGCCGCCCGACCCTGCCTGTCCGCAAGGCGACCTTGCCTTTCCGCGTGCTGCGGGCTCGACCTGCATCGGGCGGCTGAACGAGGGGTATCAATTCTCGTCCGTCTGGCCGGCGGAGGCGGCTGCCCTGCCCGCGGTCGACCGGTTGCTGCGCCGCGACGCCGCGGGAAGCGAACGCTGGATCGCGGCGGAGACGCGCCGTTACCGACGCGAGGTCGCCGAGAGCGAAGGCGAACCGATGCGGCTCAGCTATGAAGCGGGCTGGCACGTCGATGCGATCGGGCCCAGCCTCGTCTCTTTGTCGAGCACCCGCGGCTTCTATACCGGCGGAGCCCATGGCGGCATGGAGTTTCGGGTGATCCTGTTCGACCGCAGACAGGGCCGGCGAATCGCCTTGGCGGACCTGGTCGAAAATCAGGCGGTCGGGCTGGGCGCGATCCACGGCAGTTTCTGCCGGGTATTGCGCGCACAAGCGGCGGATCGGCGCGGGCCGGACGGACCTGTGCCGGACTGCCCCGATGCCACGACCCAGCCGATCAGCCTGGTCGCGAGTCCGGACGGCCGGATCCGATCGATGCGCGCCTTGCTCATTCCCTATGTCATCGGGTCCTGGGCGGAAGGACCCTATGAGTTCGAATTTCCGGTCACGCACGATCTGATGGCGTCGCTCAAGCCGGCCTATCGCGACGCTTTCGCGCTGGGCAGTCCGCCGGAGGATCCGCAATGATATCGATCGCTGCCCTGATGCTGATCGCCCAGGATCCGGAAGGCTTCGTCGAGCTCGGCGAGGACGGGCCGCCGCTGCAATGGCGGGCGGGCTGGCCGAACCGGATCGAGGCGATCGCGCCGCTTGCGGCCCATTTGCGCCGGGATCTGCAGACACGCCGCACGGCGCTATTGCCGGCGGCGCGTCGCCAGCAGGCCGATGCGCGGCGTCGCCGCTATCCGTTCGTGCCGCACGTGCTCAGCATCGACTGGCAGGTCCAGGGGCTGACGCCGCAACTGGTCAGCCTGTCGGCCGACACCGGCGTGACGCAAGGGGGCGGCCATTCGACCGACGACCATGACGCCCTGCTCTGGGACCAGGCGCGCAATCGCGCCGTCGCGCTCGACGCTATGGTCGATTGGGCCAGTGTCGGAACGCGCTTCTGCGCCGCCTATCCCGATGCGCTGATCGACCACAATCCGCCGCCGGAGGGCGATCCGCGCTGGACCTGCCCGCGCGTCCAGGCGCTTTCGCTCGCGCCGGCCGACACGGACGGCAATGGCCGGTTCGACACGCTCCGATTCCTGATCGCGCCGGCCAGCTATTTCGAGGCGCACGGCTTCACGGTCGACGTCGCGATCGAGCCTTCAGACCTGGTCAGGCTGCCTGATGGCTATCGGCCGGCATTCGAGGTTGCGGGCGAGCGGCGGGAAGCGCTGCCGCAATAGAAAAAGTGCAGCTTACCGGCAGTGGCGCGGAAGCGGCACCGGCTCGTTGCCGTTGCGGGTGCGGACCGCGCCGTCCTCGAGCACGTAGCGCTGGCCGGCCGCGATTCGCGATGCGAAGGTCTGGCAGGCGGTGGCGGCGGCGACCTCCTCGATCGTCGCGCCCCGCTGCTGCGCGAGGTTCGTGTAGAGCTGACGCCGCTGGATGTTGATCGCGCTGACCTGGTCGCGCTGCGGGCCGCTCGCGCTCGACGTCGCGGCCAGATAGCCGTCCGCTCTCTCGGCCGCGGCGCCGCTGGCGCGCAGCGCCGCCGCATCCTGCATCGCGTAAGCGGCGCCGGCGCCGAGGATGACGGCGGCGATACCGGCGAAAATCAGAGCCTTGCGCATCAGAATACTCCCGGATTGTTCTCGATCAGGCGGCGGGCATCCTCCTGGAGACGCACGACAACTTCCTGACGGATATTGATGTTGAGATTGATCACGATCGGTCGATCCGGCGCGCTCACCTGGACGCAGGCGGACAGGCCCGATGCCGCCGCAGCGGCAAGCAGCCATCTCCTTGTCCGTCCCATGCCCAGCCGGCTCGCATTGCGCCCCTCGTTCGTCAAGTTGGTCCCCTTCATCGCACAGGCTCGCTTTCTTCATCCTGAACGTCGTTGATTGTGGTCTGCCGGTCGCGAAGCAGACCGGGCAGGACGGATTCGATCAGCGGCGTCGGATCGTTGAACGATCGCGCGGTGGCGATCAGTGACCGGAACTGCCCCTGGATGCGGATATTGAACTCGAACGGAATGCGCGAGATTTGCTGGAAGACACGGCCCGCGACGAGCGAGGTAATGCCACCGCCCGAGGGCAAGGTGGTCCCGGCCGGATCCCGGGCGATGCCGTCGAGATCGATGACGGTGATGAACTCGCCGTCGAGATCGCCGTCGAGGGTCAGCGCGAAATTGCTGTAGCGCAGCGACTTGAGCGCGTTGAAGGCGAGAATGCCATAGGCCCCGAGATCGCGGTCGGTCAGCTCGCCGACATAGGACAGGGTGCCGCCCTCGGGACGCGCGGCGAGGCGGCCGCCGACGATCCGGCCGGTCCCCTCATGGTCGAACTGCATCGGAATGATGCCGTCGAACGTGCCGGTCGCCGAGATGTTGCTGAATTCCATCTGCTCGATGAAGCGGGCGGCATCGAGGGCGGTGACCCGGAAGGTGAGATATTTGGTCGTCTCCCGGCTGAAATCGAGCACGGTCGGCTCAAGATCCAGCTGGCCACCGGAGAATGGCCAGCGCGCGCCTTCGATGCCGACTCGATAATTGGGCAGGAGCTGATAGCGGACCTGGCCGTCGAGCACGTCGACGCCGGCCTGGATGCGGGCGATGCGCGCCTCCTGGCCCGGGGCGCTGGTCAGGCCGAGCAGATCGGTGAAGCGGATCGTGGTCGTCAGCCCCTCGACCGGGCCGAACGGCGCCGCGAGGTTCATGCCCTCGGTCGAGAAGGTGCCGGTGCTGCGCGTCCCCGACGCGTCCCATTCGATCCGGCCCTGGCCGCTGACGCGGCCCTCGACGTTCGCGACCACACCGACGGTCAGCGGCGTCAGGCGGTCCGGCTGGAAACCGGGATTGAAGGCGAGACCGGAAACGTCGAGCAGGGCGGAGCCCGCGCCGGTTGCGAGATCATGGTCGATCCGGGCCTGCATGATCCGGACGTTGGGCTCGGGCAAGGCGAGCGCGCCGGTCGCGCGGATGCGGTTGTCGGCCAGGGTCAGGCTGAAATCGTCGCTGACCAGCGGGGAGAATCGGGCCGGCTCCATCTTGTCGGCGACCCGGACGTGCCCGTCGAGCGAGAGCGTGCCGCCGCGCAACCGCCATTGCCCCCTGCCCTCGCCGACCAGCAGCGGGACATTGGCGAGATCGCCTTCCAGGCCGGCAAAGCCCCCGGCGATGCCGCCATCCACGAAGCGCCCGTCCAGCCTGGTTACGTCGAGGCGATTGACGGCGGTCGACGGTCCCAGTCGCGCCGCCAGATCGGTTGCGGCGAGACCATCGAGGTCGACCCGAAGCGTGGCGGCGGCGAGGCTGATCGGGCTGCTGCCGAGGCGGCCGGCGAAGCGCGGATTTCGGAGCAGCGCCCCGGCACGGAGCCGGCCGCCGGATTGCGAGACCAAGCCCGGACCGACCGGGCAGAGCGGCAGGCCCGAGGCGCCGAGACGGAGATTCTGGAACTGAAAAGATGCGAAGCGTGCGCCGACGCAACTCTCTCCGATCGCAAAGCCCGAGGGCCCGAACCAGCCGCTGACCGGCACCTGCAATCCGGTGACGCGGCCGCCGCTGAACGGGCCGTCGAGGGCCATGATCGTCGCGAAGCGGGTCTGGCCGTTGCCCGCCGCGCTGA
>JAYRLF010000453.1:0-3116 GCA_041905385.1 Allosphingosinicella sp. | reverse complement strand
GGCGGGAGGGTCGGAAGGATGACGGTCTCTATCCTCCCTGTCCGCGACGCGGATGGGGAGGGGGCCCAGCCGCAGGCTGGTGGAGGGGCTTGGCACTGGCGCCGATTGCCCCTCCACCGCACTTCGTGCGGTCCCCCTCCCCATGAGGCTTCGCCTCACAGGGAGGATAAAGTCAAAATCACTGGAGGAACTGATGAAGCACAGACCCGCCGAGATCCTCCGCGAATATGGCCCCTTTCCCGACGTCGAGCATGTCGCCGGAGTCAGCTTCGACGGCCGGCGCGTCTGGTTCGCCTCGGGCGACCGGGTCAACGCGCTCGATCCGGACAGCGGCGAGATCGTCGGCGCGCTGCCGGTTCCGGGCGACGCCGGCACCGCCTATGACGGCACGCATCTCTACCAGATCGCGGACACGGTGATCCGCAAGATCGACCCGGACACCGGCGCGATCCTCGCCACCATCCCGGCGCCCGGCAAGGGCGGCGATTCCGGGCTCGCCTGGGCGGAAGGATCGCTCTGGGTCGGCCAGCATCGCGGCCGCAGCATCCACCAGATCGACCCGGAGACCGGCGCCGTGCAGCGCACGATCCGGTCCGACCGCTTCGTCACCGGCGTCACCTGGGTCGACGGCCAGCTCTGGCACGGCACCTGGCAGGACGAGACGAGCGACCTCCGGCGGATCGACCCCGACAGCGGGGAGGTGCTCGAGCGGCTCGACATGCCGCCCGGGGTGGGCGTGTCCGGGCTGGAGTCGGACGGCGGCGATCGCTTCTTCTGCGGCGGCGGGACGAGCGGGAAGGTGAGGGCGGTTCGGCGGCGTCGATGAGTCCCTGCTTCCTAAGCATCGCCGCGGTCCATGATCGGTACGTGTTTCGCCTCAGTCCCCTGGCCGGGCTCGTTCATCTTCGATGAAGCGGACGCTGGGCAATCTCGCGGGAGCACGTCAGAATAGATTGGTCATGCCGCCGTCGAGATCCGAGCGAATGTCGTTGAAGATCGCAATGACTGCCCTTCCATCCGCCGAGGGCCCCCTCGTCGCCGGGCGTCCGCGGCCCGCAATTTCGGCCGATCTGAGGGCCATGTTCGCGGGATTCGGGATGCTCTTCGTGGGCTATGCGTTCGCATTCGCGACCACGCTTGATCAGCCGCTGCTTCGGTCCGTCTATTTCGCCTCGGTCAATACGCTCGGGGCGCTGGCCGCAAGTCTTGCCTTCTACCCACTTGTTGTGCGTTTCGCCGTCGGGCAGGTCGGGCCGGCGGCCATGGCCTTGCACGCCGGCCTCGCCGTAACTTTCGCCATCATCTGGTATTTCTGCACTCTGGCGGGCTTCGCGATCACGCCGGACTGGATCAGCGATGGCCTGCGGGTGGCTCCATTCGGACAAGCCGCCTTGAGCTGGCAGATCTTCCAGGGCGTGACCGTCTATGCGGTGCTGGCCCTCTTCATCAGCTGGCGCGATGCTGTTCGCGCGCTCGAGCGCCATCGCGACAATGGGAGCATTGACGGCGGCGAGCCGCAACCAGGCGCCAGGACCGCGACGGTCGTGAAGGGCGATTCTCTGCTGGTGCGCTGCGAGCGGGAGGTCGTACCGATCGCCGCGAGCGAGTTGGTGCGCATTTCCGGAGCCGATGGCTATTCGGAGGTCGTGACATCGAGCCGGCGCATCCTCTCCACCACGTCGATCGCACGGTTCGAGGAGATCCTGCCGCCCGACCAGTTCGTTCGCGCGCACCGATCCCACATCGTCCGGCTCGGTGCGGTCCGGCACGCCGAGCCCGCGGGCAATGCACGCCTGTTGCTCCATCTCGACGATGGCGAGCGGATCATGACGAGCCGGGCCGGCGCCCGCCGTCTGCGCGAGCTCACCGTTTGAAGGTGGAGCGGCGTCGGTTCGCGGCGCTGCGCGTCGTTTCGCAGGTTATTTCTCCAGACGACATCGCCGGCTTCTAAGTCGGTTCCACCAGAAACGGCGCGGTGGGACCGCCAGGAGACCATGTGAAGACGACCTTGCAGCGCGCCCTCGCGCGCGCCCCAATCTGCGCCGTCGCGGCGCTGCTTTTGCCGGCCGGATGCGCTTCCGGCGCCGGATCGACGCTGGCTTCAGCGACGGCGGCAGCAATCGATGCACCGGCCATTCCGTCGCAGCAAAGCGAACGCGCGATCGCCGAGATCCTGGCGCGCCATCGCATCGTGACCGCCGGGATCGGGGTGATGCGCGACGGTCGGCTCGTCTGGGATCGCTATTTCGGCGAGCAGTCCCCCGGCGTGCGCGCGACCGCCGAGACGCGCTTCAACATCGCCTCGATCACGAAGACGATCGCCGCAGAGACGATCTTGCGTCTGGCTGGCCAAGGGCGCCTTTCCCTCGACGAGCCGATGGCGCCGCATTGGGTCGACCCCGACATAGCAGGCGATCCCCGCCATCTCCGCCTGACGCCGCGCATGGCGCTCAACCATACGACCGGCTTCCCGAACTGGCGGTTCTTCCTGCCAGGGCGGAGACTCGCCTTCCAGCAAGGGCCGGGCGAACGGTTCGGCTATTCGGGCGAGGGCATCGAATATGTCGCGCGCTTCGCCGAACGAAAGCTGGGCCGCCCATTTCCCGAGCTGGTCGCGGAGGCCGTCTTCAGGCCGCTAGGCATGACGCACAGCAGCATCGTCGTCCGCGGCGCCGAGACCGCAACGATCGCCCGCCCGGTTGATGATGAAGGCAGGTTCCATGGTTATTATTGCCGACCCGAAGGCGCGGCCTGGTGTCGCGCCGAGGGGAGTTGGGCCGCAGCCGACGACATGGTCACGACGGTCCGCGACTATGCGGCCTTCATGCGGGCGGTGATGGATGGCGACGGCTACCGCGCGGAGATCGCCGCCGACCGCGATCGCGTCCAAGCCGACAAGGGCGACCAGCGCGTCGTTGATTGCGGCGCTGTCTCGCCGGCGTCCTGTCCCGACAGCCAGGGTTACGGCCTCGGCTTCAACGTGCTCCGCTATGGCGGCGTCACCGTGCTGGGCCACGACGGCGCCGACTGGTCCGAGCTTGCCATCGCCTATTTTTCGAGGCCGTCGCGCTCGGGCGTGATCCTGTTCCTCAATGCGCCGAACCGGCGCGCGCTGG
>JAYRLF010000034.1:0-18355 GCA_041905385.1 Allosphingosinicella sp. | reverse complement strand
GATCGTCGCGCTCGATCTCGGCCGCCGCCCGACCGGCTGGGCGATGGTGCTCTTCGTCACCGCCTCGCTCGCCTTCATCGCCTACGGCCTGATGGACGAGGAAGGGGCGCTGACCGTGCAGAACTTCATCCTGCTCGCGATCAACCTGGTCGGGGTCTACCGCTATCTGATCCGCAAGGCGCCGCCGCATCCGACGGCGCAGCCGGCATGACCCAGCTGACCTCGAAGCTCGACGAGAATTCGGATGGTTTCCGCCGCTATGCCGCGCACAATCGCGCGCTCGCCGAGGAGCTGCGTAGCCGCGTCGCCGACTCCGCCAAGGGCGGCCCCGACAAGCATCGCGAGCGCCACGTCGCGCGCGGCAAGCTGCTGCCGCGCGAGCGGGTCGAGCGCCTGCTCGATCCCGGCGCACCCTTCCTCGAGATCGGCCAGCTCGCCGCCTGCGACATGTACGATGCCGAGGTCCCCGGCGCGGGCATGATCGCCGGCATCGGCCGTGTCTCCGGCCGCGAGACGATGATCGTCTGCAACGACGCGACCGTGAAGGGCGGCACTTATTATCCGATGACGGTGAAGAAGCATCTGCGCGCGCAGGAGATCGCGCTGCAGAACCGGCTCCCATCCGTCTATCTGGTCGACAGCGGCGGCGCCAACCTGCCGCACCAGGCCGAGGTGTTTCCCGACCGCGAGCATTTCGGCCGGATCTTCTACAACCAGGCGCAGATGAGCAGCCTGGGCCTCGCCCAGATCGCCTGCGTGATGGGCAGCTGCACCGCCGGCGGCGCCTATGTGCCGGCCATGTCGGACGAGACCGTGATCGTCCGCAACCAGGGCACGATCTTCCTCGGCGGCCCGCCTTTGGTGAAGGCGGCGACCGGCGAGGTGATCAGCGCCGAGGATCTCGGCGGCGGCGATCTCCACGCCCGCAAGTCCGGCGTCGTCGACCATCTCGCCGAGAATGACGAGCATGCCCTCGCCATCGTGCGCGACATCGTCGACCGGCTGAACACGGTCAAGGCGGTCGACATCGACCTCGCCGAGCCGGTGCCGCCGCGGCTCGACTCGGAAGGCCTGTACGGCGTGATCCCCGACGACGTCCGCACCCCTTATGACGTCCATGAGGTGATCGCCCGCATCGTCGACGGCTCGGAATTCCACGAGTTCAAGCCGCTCTACGGCTCGACCCTGGTCTGCGGCTTCGCCCGGATCTGGGGCATCCCGGTCGCGATCCTCGCCAATAACGGCATCCTCTTCTCGGAGAGCGCCTTGAAGGGCGCCCATTTCATCGAGCTCGCCTGCCAGCGTCGCACGCCCCTCCTGTTCCTCCAGAACATCTCGGGCTTCATGGTCGGCGGCCGTTACGAGGCGGAAGGGATCGCCAAGAACGGCGCCAAACTGGTCACCGCCGTCGCCACCGCCCAGGTGCCGAAGATCACCGTGCTGATCGGCGGCAGCTTCGGCGCCGGCAATTACGGCATGTGCGGTCGCGCTTATTCTCCGCGTTTCCTGTTCACCTGGCCGAACAGCCGGATCAGCGTGATGGGCGGCGAGCAGGCCGCGAGCGTTCTCGCCACCGTTCACAAGGATGCCGACAGCTGGTCGCCCGACCAGGCCGAAGCCTTCAAGGCGCCGATCCGCCAGCGCTACGAGGACGAGGGCAATCCCTATCACGCCACCGCACGTCTCTGGGACGACGGCGTCATCGACCCGGTCCAGACCCGCGACGTCCTCGGCCTCGCCTTCGCCGCCACCCTGAACGCGCCGATCCCCGAGCGCGCGCAGTTCGGCGTGTTCCGGATGTGACGATGGCGATCGAACCGATCAGCGCCTCCGACGCTCCCGCGCCGCAGGGCGGCTACGCCCAGGCGGTGCGCGTCTCCGGAGCGGCGGAGCTGCTCTTCGTCAGCGGCCAGATCCCGGTCGACGCCGACGGCGTCGTGCCGGGCGATTTCGGCGAGCAATGCCGCCAGGTCTGGCGCAATATCGAGGCGCAGCTGCGCGCCGCGGGCCTCAGTGTCGCCGACATCGTCAAGGTGACGACCTATCTGTCCGACCGCCGCTATGCCGCCGAGAACAGCACGATCCGCCACGAAATCCTGCTCGGCCTGATGCCGGCGCTCACCGTGATCATCGCCGAAATCTACGACCCGGCCTGGCTGCTCGAGATCGAGGTGATTGCTGCAAGGGGCGGGAAATGAAGTGGGAGACGCAAATCCTCCGGTACGGGGAGGGGGACCACCCGGCGAAGCCGGGTGGTGGAGGGGCTGGCACGATGCTGACCGGACCCGGCGCCACTATCGCGAAAGCCCGCACCCTGCGCGCCGAAATGTCGCTCCCCGAGGTCCTGCTGTGGCGCGAATTGCGTCGCCGCCCGGGCGGCTTCAGATTCCGCCGCCAACATCCGGCTGGGCCTTATGTGCTCGACTTCGCCCGCCTACAGGGAAGACTCGCGATCGAGATTGACGGCGAGGCCCATAGGCGCGGCGGGAAGCCGGCACATGACGAGGTGCGTGACACATGGCTGGCCAATCAGGGATTTCGAACGCTCCGGATTCCGGCGCGTGATGTTCTGTCCGACCTGGATGCAGTCATTCGCTTTGTAATTGAGCGATGCGCGTCGGAGCAGCCCCTCCACCAGCCTGCGGCTGGTCCCCCTCCCCGTACCGGGGAGGATTTGAGAGTGTCAGCATCATGAAGAAGCTCCTCATCGCCGCCGCCCTGACTCTGCTCATGTCCGCCACCGGCGCGTCCGCACAGACAACTCAAACCGCCACTGCCGACGACCGCCGGGCCGTCCTCGCCGTCGTCGACGCCCTGTTCGCCGCAATGCTCGCCCGGGACGGCGCCGCCGTCACCCCGCTGGTCGAGCCGCAGGGTATCGTCACCTCGGTCTCGACCGCCCCGGACGGCAGCCGCCGCGTCACCGTCGCGCCCTGGGCCGATTTCGCGGCCGGACTCGCCCGCGCGCCGGCGCCGATTCGCGAGCGCCTGTTCTCGCCGGAGGTCCGGGTCCATGGCGACATCGCCATGGTCTGGTCGCGCTACGATCTGTGGATCGGCGACACCTTCTCGCATTGCGGCACGGACCTGTTCGACCTGGTTCGCCGCGACGGGCAATGGCGCATGCTCAACGTGACCTACACGCGCGAGCGGACGGGCTGCGAGACGCGCCGACCGCCGGGCTCAGCATTGCCGGGAGGGTGACATGAAAAAGCTCCTCATCGCCGCCGTGATCGCTTCGCAACTGCTCGTGAGCGGCATTCCCGCCGCAGCCCAGCGCCGCCCCGCGCGGCCGGCTTGCGCGCCCATGCCCACGCTCGTGATCGGCGAGCGCTTTCCGGATCCGCGCCGCGTCTTCGGCCCGGATTCGCCCGGCATGCGCGCGACCCGGGCCGAATTCGAAATCGCTTATGCCCGTGCCTGCCGGGAAGGGCTGCTGCGCCGCGGCCGGCTGTTGAACGGCAGCAATAATGTGCTTCACCTGCTCAATGCGCCGGATGCCAACATTGCCTCGATCTACCCGATCTCGGTCGGCGGCTATCACGGTTTGAACCGGACCGGTCTCGAATATGCGTTCGTCAGCCACGAGGGCACCCTCAATGTCCCCAACGCGGACGAGCTGCACGAGGCGATCTACTGCCGCATCGTCGGCGCGACGCCACGCGAGCAGGAAGAGGAGGGGCGATGCCTTCCCGATTGATCTCGAGCCTGCTCATCGCCAATCGCGGCGAGATCGCCTGCCGGATCATCCGCACGGCGCGGCGGCTCGGCATCCGCACGGTTGCCGTCTATTCTGACGCCGACGCCAAGGCGCTGCACGTGCGCGAGGCGGATCAGGCCGTCCATATCGGCCCGTCGCCGGCGCGCGAATCCTATCTCGTCGGCGAACGCATCATCGCCGCGGCGAGGGAAACGGGCGCCGAGGCGATCCATCCCGGCTACGGCTTCCTCTCCGAGAATGCCGATTTCGCCCAGGCGGTGGCCGATGCCGGCCTGATCTGGGTCGGGCCGAAGCCGGACAGCATCCGCGCCATGGGCCTCAAGGATGCCGCCAAGAAATTGATGGCCGAGGCCGGCGTGCCGGTCACGCCCGGCTATCTCGGCGAGGACCAGGTGCCCGAGCGGCTCAAGGCCGAGGCCGATGGAATCGGCTATCCGGTGCTGATCAAGGCGGTTGCGGGCGGCGGCGGCAAGGGCATGCGCCGCGTCAATGCGGCGGCGGACTTCCCGGAGATGCTGGCGAGCTGCAAGCGCGAAGCGGCGTCGAGCTTCGGCGACGACCGCGTCCTCATCGAGAAATATGTCGAGCGACCGCGCCACATCGAGGTCCAGGTGTTCGGCGACAGCCACGGCAATGTCGTCCACCTGTTCGAGCGCGATTGCTCGCTCCAGCGCCGCCACCAGAAGGTGATCGAGGAGGCGCCCGCGCCCGGCATGGACGCGGCGACCCGCGCCGCTGTCTGCGAAGCCGCGGTCAAGGCCGCCAAGGCGGTCGACTATGTCGGCGCCGGCACGATCGAGTTCATCGCCGACGCCTCGGAGGGCCTGCGCGCCGACCGCATCTGGTTCATGGAGATGAACACGAGGCTCCAGGTCGAGCATCCGGTGACCGAGGAGATTACCGGCCAGGACCTGGTCGAATGGCAGTTGCGGGTCGCGTCAGGGGAGCCGCTGCCGAAGCGGCAGGACGAGCTCGCCATCAACGGCTGGGCGATGGAAGCGCGGCTCTACGCGGAGAATCCCCAGAACGAATTCCTGCCATCGACGGGCCAGCTGACCGGACTGCGTTTTCCTGGAGATGCCAGGATCGACACCGGATTTGCCGAGGGCGATCGGGTCACGCCCTATTACGATCCGATGCTGGCGAAGATCATTTGCGCAGACGACGATCGCGACTCTGCTCGCCTGCGCCTGGCCGAAGCCATCGAGGACCTGGCAGTCTGGCCGGTGCAGACCAACGCGGCGTTCCTGCTGCGCGCGTTGATGCATGAGACGTTCGCCGCCGGCGAAGTGACCACGGCCTTCCTGACGAGCCATCTCGAAGCCCTGACGAGAGCCGTCGAGCCAGACGAGCCAACCCTTTCCATCGCGGCGACGGCGCTCGTCGAATCCTCGCTCGTGGGCGACGACCGGAATCCCTGGAACGGGGCGGTGGGCTTCAGGCTCAACCGAGAAATGGAGACTGTCGTTCGGGTTGCTCTGAACGGCGAGAATTATGAAGCGACAATTGACGCTGACCTGGCGCTGCAGCCGCGTCGGGAGCCGGGTGCCGTCACGCTCCATGGCCAGACATTCCATGTGTCGGCGCCGGCTGTGACTGCCTCTGGCGGTGCCACCGCGGCGGACGGCGCGATCATCTCGCCTATGCCGGGCAAGATCATCGCTCTTGAGGTCGCTCCGGGTGCCGAGGTGAAGAAGGGCCAGAAGCTGCTCACGCTCGAGGCGATGAAAATGGAGCACAGCCTGACCGCGCCGTTCGACGGCGTCGTCACCGAATTGAACGCCGCCGAAGGTGCGCAGGTGAGCGAAGGCGCCCTGCTCGTCCGGATCGAGAAAGGGGAGGGGGACTGATGCCCGGCCGCTATTACGAGCAATGGACGCTCGGCGACGAGATCCGCCACCAGCCGCACCGCACCGTCACCGAGACCGACAATCTGCTGATCTCGACCCTGACCCACAATCCGCAGCCGCTCCACCTCGACGAGACCTATGCGGAAGCGACCGAGTTCGGCCGGATCGTCGTCAACGGCACCTTCACGTTCGCGCTCCTGGTCGGCCTGTCGGTCGGCGACACGACCCTGGGCACGCTCGTCGCCAATCTCGGCTACGACAAGGTGCGCATGCCCAAGCCGGTCTTCATCGGCGACACGCTCCGCGCCGAGACCGAGGTGGTCGGCCTCAAGGACAGCAATTCGCGACCCGACGCCGGCATCGTCACCTTCGAGCACCGCATGTTCAACCAGCGCGACGAGATGGTCTGCGTGATGGAGCGTACGGCGTTGATGCAGAGGCGGCCGGCTTAGGCGCTATCACAGTGTCCCGGCGAAGGCCGGGACCCAGCGCAGAGTCAGATCTGGACCCCGGCCTACGCCGGGGAGCGCCACTTGCGGGTGCATTGGCCGGCTGAATCCTGCGCTTTCGTCGATCCGCCGTCGCAGTAGCTCGATTTGCCGCCAAGCTCCCGGCAATCCAGCAAGAGGTGCCGAACATGCCAGTCTCACGGGTCGCGCTCGCCCTGCTGCCGATCGCCCTTATCAGCGCGGCCGAACCCAGCGGGCCCGCCGTCGATCGCGTCGGCCTGCCGGACTATTCGGGTTACGCCTTCCTCCGCACCTTCTACGCCTCCGACCGCAACCGCGTCGGCCTGGTCTATGCGAACCCGGCGGCCGCTTCGATTGCCGCGCGTGAGGCGCTGCCTTATCCCTATGGCTCCATCTTCGTCGTCGAATGGCGCGATGCGCTGAGCGACCCGGCCGGCGCGCCGTTGCGCGATGCGAACGGCGATGTCCGTGGCGGCGACGTCGTGCAGATCGACGTGATGCGTCGCGAGCGCGGCTATGGCGCGGCCTATGGCGCGGCCCGCACCGGCGAATGGGAATATGTCAGCTACAATCCGGACCGCAGCCATTTCGTCGCCCCCGGCCAGTCGGGCGCCTGCGCCGCCTGCCACCAACGCGCCGGCGCCGGCCGCGACTTCGTTTTCCGCGGGCGCTTTCCCGCGGCTGAACGCATGACCATGGAGTAGCGCTTGTCTCTCCGGCCGTCCCGTGAAAGGGAAGGCCGATGAAGCTGCGCTCGCTCCTGTTCGTGCCTGGGGACCGCCCCGAGCGGATGGAGAAGGCGCTCGGTCTCGGCGCCGACGCCCTGATCCTCGATCTCGAGGATGCGGTCGCGCCGGCGGCCAAGCCGGAGGCGCGCAAGGCGGTCGCCGCCTTCGTCGAGGCGAACAATATCGCCCGCCTGTTCGTTCGCGTGAACCCGCTCGACAGCCCCGAGCATGACAAGGATCTAGACGCGATCCTGCCGGCGCGGCCGGACGGCATCGTCCTGCCCAAGTCCGAGGGCGGCGAGTCGGTCGCCGAGCTCGCCCGGCGCCTGTCCGCGCGCGGCAACGCCACCGCCCAGATCCTCGCCATCGGCACCGAGACGCCGGCCGCGGTCTTCGGGCTCGGCACTTATGCCGGCGCCAAGCGGCTCGTCGGCCTGACCTGGGGCGCCGAGGATCTTCCCGCCGCGATCGGCGCCGCGGCCAGCCGCGAGCCGGACGGCAGCCTCACCGCGCCGTACGAGATGGCGCGCGCGCTCACCCTGTTCGGCGCCGCCGCCGCCGGGGTCGCGCCGATCGAGACCGTCTATCCCGCCTTCCGCGACCTCGACGGGCTTGCCGCTTATGCCGCCCGCGCCCGCCGCGACGGCTTTACCGGCATGATGGCGATCCATCCTGCCCAGGTGCCGGTGATCAACGCCGCCTTCACGCCGAGCGAGGCCGAGATCGCCCATGCCCGCGCCGTCGTCGCCGCCTTCGAGGCCAATCCGGGCGTCGGCGCGCTGTCGATCGACGGCAGGATGATCGATCGGCCCCATCTCGTGCAGGCGCAGCGGATCCTTTCCGCCGCCGGGAGTTGATCGAAACACTGCTGCTGCGCGAGGCGGCCGGGCTCGCACTCGGCGCGATCGCCGGCAGCTTCCTCGCCACCGTGATGATCCGCTGGCCGCAGGGCCGCAGCGCGCTCGGCGGCCGCTCGCGCTGCGACGCCTGCGACGCGCCGCTCGGGCCCCGCGACCTCGTCCCGATCCTGTCCTTCGCGGCGATGCGCGGCCGTTGCCGCCATTGCGCGGCACCGATCGACCGGCGCCACCTCGCCGTCGAGATCGCCGCCGCCGCGATCGGCCTGATCGCCTTGCTCGCCCATCCGCTCCCGCTGGCGATCGTCAGCGCCCTGCTCGGCTGGTGGCTGCTGCTGGTCGCCCTCATCGATCTTGAGCAGCACTGGCTGCCCGATCTCCTGACCCTGCCCCTGATTCCGCTCGGCCTCGTCGCCGCCTGGGCCGGTTTCGGCCCACCATTGGTCGACCGCGCCGCGGGAGCGGCGATCGGCTGGCTGGTGCTGGCGCTGATCGCCTTCGCCTATCGCCGGCTGCGCGGCCGGGAAGGCATGGGCGGCGGCGATCCCAAATTGTTCGCCGCGATCGGCGCCTGGCTCGGCGCCTGGCAGCTGCCCTTCGTGCTGCTCGGCGCCAGCCTGGCCGGTCTCGCCGCGATCCTGTTGATGCGGCTGCGCGGCGAATCGGTCGAGGCGACGACGCGGCTGCCGCTCGGGACCTTGATGGCGGTGGCCGCCTGGCCGCTCTGGCTGGTTGTCGCCGGACTTGCGCCAGGCCACTGAAGCAACGGAAAAAACTCGCAAAAAGCCCGCGCCGTTCAGCCCTCGTCCATCTTGATCATGCTAGCGATGTGGCTTGAGGGCGGCGTTTTTCCCTAGAGACGCCGCCCGACCGATTCATGGGCCGCGGCGAACCGATGGCCCCGCCCGCCGCAAAGTGCTCCGAACCGACTCTCGGCCCTTGCGCCGCCTCCCAAAAGCTGTGAACCCTTTGCCGGCAACGACTCTTTCGGGGCGGAGGAGACGCCTGGCGTCGGAGGCCGTTGCGTCCGCTTCTTGTCTCGGAAGAGTCACGCAGCGGACATAGTCGCCCGCAAATGGGCTCGGCCGGGGAGGGATTCGCGAATAGGATGCGCATGCGAGCCAATCCGCTTGGCCGGCTGCCGCGCCCCACATTCTTCTCCGCGATCGAGCTGCTGCTGCTGGCTCTGATCGCGATCCAGGCCGCGCGCCTTGTCTGGATCCTGGTCACGCCGCTCGGTCCGCTCGGTGACTGGAAGGCGCCCTCGACCCTGAACGCGCTGCCGGCGGCGAGCGCCGGGCTCGGCGACTTCGATCCCTTCTTCCGCCTCAGCGGCGCCGGCGGCCCGGCCGTCGTCACCGGCCTCAATCTCAAGCTCTACGGCGTGCGGGAGGATCGCGCGACCGGACGCGGCTCGGCGATCATCGCCCTTCCCGACGGCACCCAGCAGAGCTTCGCCGTCGGCGATGAGCTGATCCCGGGCGTCCGCCTCGCCGAGGTCGGCTTCGACAGCGTCACGATCGACCGGGGCGGCACGCGCGAGCAGCTCTTCCTCGACCAGTCGACGCCGGCGCCGAACGGCGCTCCGGCCACGGTCCCGCAGGTCGCGACCCCGACGACGCCGGCGCCCCAGCCGATGCGCGCCGCCCCGCCGCCGGCCGCTCCGCCGCCGCCGGTCCAGGCCGGCCAGGCCTTCCAGTTCCAGCCACGGGTCGCCAATGGCCGGGTCGACGGCGTCGTCGTCAATCCCGGCGGCGACGGCGGCCAGGCCTTCCGTGCCGCCGGCTTCGAAGCCGGCGACGTCATCGTCTCCGTCAACGGCCAGCGGGTCACCTCGATGGATCAGGCCCGCACGGCGATGGGCCGCAGCGGCCAGGCCGCGATCATCGTCGACCGCAACGGCCGTGCCGTCCCCCTGCGCGTGAGGTTCAACCAGTGAAGCGTATCCTGATCGCCCTTGCCCTCGCCTCCGCGCCGCTCACGCCGGCCTTGTCGCAATATGTGCTGAACCTGCGCGACGCCGACGTCCGCGCCTTCATCCAGGACGCGGCCCGGGTCACCGGCCGCACCTTCATCATCGATCCGGCGGTCCAGGGCCGGGTCTCGGTGGTGACCGAGCGGCCGCTGTCGCGGACCGAATATTTCGAATTGTTCCTGTCGACGCTGCGCGCCAACGGCTTCGTCGCCGTGCCCGCCGCCGGCGGCGCGCTGCGCGTCCAGCCGGTCGCCGGCGCGGCTGCCTCGTCGCCGGTTGGCACGTCGCGGCGCGGCAGCGCGAGCGGCTTCGTCACCGAGATCTTCCGGGTCCGCCACATCGATCCGGCGGCCGCGGTCGAGACGTTGCGGCCCCAGATCAGCCGCGACGGATCGATCAGCGCCAGCCGCAACTCGGTCGTCGTTTCGGATTTCGCCGACAATGTCCGCCGCATCCGCGTCCTCCTCGCCAGCATCGACGTCGACAGCGGCGTCACCCGCCTGGTCACCCTGAGAAACGCCGGCGCCCGCGAGATCGCCGCGGCTCTCGCCGAGCTCGCGGGCGAGGGCGTCTCGATCGTCCCGGTCGACAGCTCGAACGCGATCGCCCTGCGCGGCGAGGCGGCGGCAGTCGGATCCCTGGTCGCCTTGGCCGAGGAGCTCGACCGGCGCGCCGCGAGCGGCAGCGAGATCCGCGTCGTCTTCCTCGAACATGCCGATGCCGAGCAATTGCTGCCGGTGCTGCAGACCCTGCTCGGCCAGACTCCGACGCAGGCGAGCACGCCGACCCGCACCCGGCGCAGTGCCCGCCCGACCGGCACCAGCGCCGCCAATCCCGGGCAGCAGGACGCCTCGGCGCCTTCGCCCGCGCCGGTCTCGGCGACCGCGGGCGGTGGCGGTGGCGGCGGCATCGTCACGGTCGGCGCGCGCAATGCGGTCGTCACCCGCTTCGAGGGCGCCAATGCGATCGTCATCGCCGCCTCGCCCGACGTCCAGCGCACCCTCGGCGAGGTGGTCCGCCAGCTCGACGTGCGCCGTGCCCAGGTGCTGGTCGAGGCGATCATCGTCGAGATTTCCGACGTCGCCGCCCAGCGGCTCGGCGTGCAATTGTTCCTGTCGGGCCTGCAGGGGTCGAACATCCCGTTCGCGATCACCAATTATTCGAACCTCAATCCGAACATCGGCACGCTAGCCGGCGCCTTCCTCGCCCGCGAGCTCGGCGGCTCGACGACGACGGTGACCACCGGCACCGGCTCGACGACGACCACCACGACCGAGACGGGCACCGACATCATCGAGCAGGCCGCGAGCCAGCTCGCCGGCATCAACGGCGGCGCGGCCGGTTTCGCAGTGCGGACCGGCAATGCGATCTTCGGCGCGATCGTCAACGCGGTCCGCTCGGACAACCGGTCCAACATCCTCTCGACGCCGTCGATCATGACGCTCGACAATCAGGAAGCGCGCATCCTGGTCGGCCAGGAGATTCCGATCACCACCGGCGAGGCGCTCTCCAACAATTTCGACAACGCCTTCCGCACCGTCCAGCGCCAGAATGTCGGCATCACCCTCGAGGTCCGCCCGCAGATCAACGCCGGCGGCACCATCAAGCTCGACCTCCGGCAGGAGGTCAGCTCGATCGCCGGACCGGTCTCCGACGATTTCCAGGACCTGATCCTCAACAAGCGCGAGATCGAGACGACGATCACCGTCGACGACGGCGAGATCGTCGGCATCGGCGGCCTGCTCGACGACAACGACCGGCGTACGCTCGACCGGATTCCCTTGCTCGGCGACATTCCGGTGATCGGCAATCTGTTCCGCTCGCGCGGCCGCGCCCGCGCCCGCACCAACCTCATGGTCTTCATCCGTCCGACCATCCTGCGCAGCGCCGCCGAGGCGCGCGAGGTCAGCGCGCGGCGCTACAATTATGCGCGCCAGCAGCAATTGCTGCTGAACCCGCGCCGCGAGCCGACCCTCGACGAGCTGGTTCGCGACTATCTCGGCACGGTGCCGCCGGCCGAGGTCGCGCCGCAGCCGCAGGATGCGGTCGTGACTCCGGTTGCGGTGCCGCCGGGATCGGTGCCGCAGCAATGAGCGACGAGGTCCTCGCCCCTCGGGCCGAGGCGGCGCAGGCGCTGCCCCGCATTCCTTATGGCTTCGCCCGCCGGCACGGGCTCGTCCCGACCGGCGATGCCGACGGCCGGCTCGAAGTGGCGATGCGCGAGGGCGCCGATCCCAAGGCGCTGATCGAGCTCCGCCGCGCGCTCGCCCGCCCGTTCGCACTGCGCCAGGTCGACGCGCCGGCCTTCGACCGCATCCTGTCCGATCTCTACGCCGCGGGCGCGGAGGCCGCCGCCGACGCCGCGGATTCTCTCGGCTTCGGCGAGGATCTCGGCCATCTCGCCGCCGCCTTGCCGAGCGCCGACGATCTGCTCGACACGTCCGACGACGCGCCCGCGATCCGGCTGATCAACGGCATCATCGCCGACGCCGTACGCCAGGGCGTCAGCGACATTCATATCGAGCCCTATGAAAGCGGCCTCGTCGTCCGGATGCGGATCGACGGCGTGCTGCGCGAGACCTTGCGCATGCCGGCCCATGTTGCCCCGGTCGTGGTCAGCCGCGTCAAGGTCATGGCCCGGCTCGACATCGCCGAGCGGCGGCTGCCGCAGGACGGCCGCATCGGCCTCACCCTCGGCGGCAAACTGATCGACGTGCGCGTCTCGACCCTGCCGAGCCGCGCCGGCGAACGGGTCGTGCTCCGCATCCTCGACAAGGACAATGCCGGCATCGCGCTCGAGATGCTGGGCATGAGCGAGCGGGTCGACCGCATCTTTCGCGAGGCGTTGGCCGAGCCCAACGGCATCGTTCTCGTCACCGGGCCGACCGGATCGGGCAAGACCACCAGCCTCTATGCGGGTCTCAGGCTGCTCAACGACGGCAGCCGCAACATCCTCACCGTCGAGGATCCGGTCGAATATGCGGTCGACGGCGTCGGCCAGACCCAGATCAATCCGCAGGTCGGCCTCACTTTCGCCGCCGGCCTGCGCGCGATCCTGCGCCAGGATCCCGACACGGTCATGGTGGGCGAGATTCGCGACCGCGAGACCGCCGACATCGCCGTCCAGGCGGCGCTGACCGGCCATCTCGTCCTGTCGACCGTCCACACCAACGATTCGATCGGCGCCATCACCCGGCTGCGCGACATGAAGGTCGAGCCCTTCCTGATCGCCTCGACCCTGCGTGCGGTGCTCGCCCAGCGGCTGGTGCGCCGGCTCTGCCCGGACTGCCGCCGGCCGGCATCGGCGTCCGGCTCGCTCGCCGCCGCGCTCGGCGTCCCCGAGGGGACGACGGTCTACGAGCCGGTGGGTTGCCCGTCCTGCAGCCGCAGCGGCTATAAGGGCCGGGTCGGCCTGTTCGAGGCGGTCCGCGCCGACGAGACGATCCGGTCGATGATCAACACCGGCGCCGACGAAGCGGCGATCGCGGCCTATGCCTTCAAGTCCGCGCCGACCCTCGCCGCCGCCGCGCGCGAGCTGGTCGTCTCCGGTGTCACCAGCCCCGAGGAGGCGCTGCGCGTGTCGCGGCACGAGGCGGTCGATGCCTGATTTCGCCTATGTCGGTCTCGACACGGCCGGGCGCGAGCGCCGCGGTTCGGTCCGCGCCGACAGCCAGGACGCTGCCAAGGCGCAGCTCGCCGCCCGCAAGCTCTATGTCGTCCGGCTCGAGCCTTCGACCGAGGCGGTCGGCCGCCCCTTGCTGTCGCGCAGCCTGATCGTCCGCCGCCGGCTCTCGGCCAAGCAGCTCACCTTGTTCACCCGCCAGCTCGCCACCCTGATCACCGTCTCACCGCTCGAGGAGGCGCTGCGCACGCTCGCTTACCAGGCCGAGCGCGAGGAGGTGCGCAACGTGCTTTCGAGCGTCCATGCCGGCGTCGTCGAGGGCCGCCGGCTCGCCGACGCGATGGGCCGCGAGCCGAAGAGCTTTCCGGGCCTCTACCGCGCCATGGTCTCGGCCGGCGAGAGCTCGGGGACGCTGCCGCCGATCCTCGAGCGGCTCGCCATCCTGCTCGAACGCCAGGCGCAGGTGCGGAGCAAGGTGCTCTCGACCCTGGCCTATCCGATCATCCTGGCCGTCTTCGCCGTCTTCGTCGTCTTCGCCTTGATGATCTTCGTCGTGCCGAAGGTGGTCGAGCAATTCCGCGACATCGGCCAGGACCTGCCCTTCCTGACCAGGGTCGTCATCGGTCTTTCCAATTTCCTGGCGACTTGGTGGTGGGCGCTGCTGCTGGTCGCTGTGGGCGGCGTCCTGGTCGCCGGCCGCGCGCTCAAGGAAGAGGGGCTGCGATTGAAGTTCGACGCCGCCTTGCTGCGCCTGCCGCTGGTCGGCCGCCTTCTCCGCGATCTCCACGCCGCCCGCATGGCCCGCACACTCTCCACGATGGTCGCGAGCCGGCTGCCCCTGCTCGAGGGGCTGCGGTTGACCACCGAGACCGTCCACAACCGCGTGCTGCGCAAGGCGTCCGCCGACATCGCCGAGACCGTCCGCATCGGCGGCAGCCTGTCCGGCGCCCTTCGCAAGGCCGGCGTCTTCCCGCCCCTGCTCGTCTATCTCGCCGCCTCGGGCGAGGCTTCGGGCCGGCTCGATCTGATGCTCGAGCGCGCCGCCGACTATCTCGAACGCGAGTTCGACGCCTTCACCTCGACCGCGCTCGCCTTGCTCGAGCCGGCGATCATCATCGTCATGGGCGTCGTCGTCGCGCTCATCGTCCTGTCGATCCTGCTGCCGATCCTGCAGCTCGACACGCTTGCCGGAGGTTATTGATGTTGCTGAACCTAGTTCCTCCCCGAGCTCGCTCGGGGAGGGGGACCACCCGGAGGGTGGTGGAGGGGTATCGCCCCGTCCGAGTCTCGGCCGAAGAATTACCCCTCCACCATGCTTCGCATCGTCCCGCTCCCCGGCGAAAGCCGGGGAGGCACGAGAAGGGCTTTACCCTCGTCGAGCTGCTCGTCGTCCTCGTCATCATCGGCCTGCTCGCCACCGTCGTGATCATCAACGTCATGCCGGCCGCGGACCGTGCCGCGGTCACCAAGGCGCGCGCCGACATCGCCACGCTCGAGCAGGGCCTGCAAATGTATCGGCTCGACAATCTGCGCTATCCGACCACCGACGAAGGCCTCCAGGCCCTGGTCGGCGGCAATTACATTCCGCGCCTGCCCAACGATCCGTGGGACCGGCCCTATGTCTATGCCGCGCCGGGCCGGGACGGGCGGCCGTTCCATGTCGCGACGCTCGGCGCCGACGGGCGCGAAGGCGGCACGGAGGACAATGCCGACATCAGCAACTGAGGCCGCGGCTCCGGATGGCGCCCGCCTGCTCGTCGCGGTCGACGAGGCGGGCGCGCTCGGCCGCTGGCTGCTGGTCGGCGACGGCTTCATCGCCGGGCGCGGCGAGACCGCCTCCGGCCTGCCTGAGCTGACGCCGGGCACGCCCGTCATCCTCGTCGTTCCCGGCGCCGAGGTCAGCATCCACTGGCTCGATCTGGCCGTCGACCTCGCCCCCGCCCAGGCTGCGGCGGCGGCGCGGCTGATGCTCGCCGACGCGGTCGCCGCGCCGCTCGCCGACATGCATGTCGCGGTTGGCCGGCCGGAGCTGGGCCTGACGCCCGCGGCCATCGTCCCCGCGGCGCTGATGACCCACTGGCTGTCGCTCGGCCTCGATCCGGATGCGATCGTGCCGGCACCGATGCTGCTCGCCCCGCCCGAGACCGGCTTCCATCGCCGCGATCGCGGCGCCATCGCCGACTTTCGCGGCCCGGCAGCCGCTTTCTCGATCGAACCCGAACTGGCCGAGGCGCTGACCGGCGACGCGTCGGTGGTTGCGCTCGCCGAACGCGATTTCGAGGCGGCCTTGCCGGCCATGCTCGCCGCGCCGCCGCTGGACCTGCGCCAGGGTCCGTTCGCGCGGCGCCGGCAGTGGAACGCCGAGCGCGGCAATCTGCGCCGCGTCGCCCTGCTGGCGCTTGTCCTCGCCGCCGCGACCCTGCTGGTCCAGCTCGCCACCCTGCTGAGCTATGCCTTCGCCGCCGACGCGGCCGAGCAGGAGGCGGCCAGCCTCGCCGCTACCGGGCCCGGCCCCGCGCGCGCCGCCGGCTCGGGCTTCGGTCCGGTCTCGGCGATCCTGTTCGATGCGATCCGCTCGACCCCCAATGTCGAGCTCACCCGGCTCGAATATCGCGCCGATGGCAGCCTGACCGCGACCGTCTCGCTCGACAATCCGGCGACCCTCCCGGCGCTCGACGCCCGCATCGAGGCCGGCGGCCTCGCCAGCGAAACGGGCGAGATCCGCAGCGCCGGCGGCCGGCCGACCGCCGATCTGACGGTGCGGCCGTCATGAGCGGGCTCACACTCTGGTGGCGCGAACGGTCGCTGCGCGAACAGCGGCTGCTGCTCGTCATGGCCGGCCTGCTCGTGCTGGTGCTCGGCTGGCTGCTGATCGTCCGTCCGCTCGGCGACGCGCTCGACGCCGCCCGCACCCGCCACGGCGCCGCGGTGATCGCCTTGGCCGAAGCCCGCGCCCGATCGGGCACGACGACGCGCTCCTCCGCGTCACGTCCCCCCGCAGGCCCGGTCGACGGCCTGCTCGGCCGCACCGCGAACGAGGCCGGCTTCGCCAATGCCCGCATCACCTCCCAGGGACCGGCGCGCGCCCTGGTGGTGATCGAGGCGGCGCGGCCGCAGGCCCTGTTCGGCTGGATCAACCGACTCGAAGCGCAGGGCCTCGCCGTCGAGCGCCTCGTCGCCCGCACCAATCCCGACCGCACCGTCCATGTCGAGGCGGCGTTCCGCGCGGGAAATCCGGCATGAAGATCCGCCTGCCGATGGGGCGCACCACCTTCTTCCTCGCCGCCTTCGCTTTCGCGTTGGTCGGCCTGTTCCCGCTGCGGATCGCGCTCGACTGGTTCGGGCTCGACGCGCGCGGCCTCGCCGCCCGCTCGGCCGAGGGCAGCATCTGGCTCGGCGCGCTCGAGGAGGCGCAATTGGGGCCGGTCCCGATCGGAGACGTCTCGGCCCGGCTCAACAGCCTGCCGCTCCTGCTCGGACGCGCCCGGGTGACGCTCGCCCGCCCGGCCGAAGGGGAGGCGTTCGAGGGCGCGCTTCTCGCCACCCGCCACGCTTTCGGCTTCGAGGAGATGAGCGGCCGGCTCCGCCTCGGCGCCGTGCTCGCGCCGCTCCCGATCGCCTCGATCGAGCTGGACGAGGTCAGCGCCGGCTTCGCGGCCGACCAATGCCAGCGCGCCGGCGGCCGGGTCCGCGCCACCCTCGCCGGCGATCTCGGCGGCCTCGCCATCCCGTCCGGCCTGTCCGGCGCCGCCCGCTGTGATGCCGGCGCGCTGCTGCTGCCGCTCGCCTCCCAGACCGGGCTCGAGCAGCTCAACCTCCGCCTCTTCGCCGACGGCCGCTACCGCGCCGAATTGATCGTCCGGCCGAGCGATCCGAGCGTCGGACCGCGGCTCGTCGCGGCCGGATTCACCCAATCGGCCGCCGGTTTTGCACGACTCGCCGAGGGCCGCTTCTGAGCGGAGCGGAGAAATCCGCCCGCATTCGTTCTGCTTTCCATGCAAGCGAGGGGGCTTTCCCGGGCTGCGGCGCGCATTGCGCTCCCCGGCGATGGAGGCCTGAGATGAAATTCTATTTTGCCGCAGCGGGAGCGCTGCTGATCGGAACCTCGGCCATGGCCTGGGCGCCGGCCAAGACCGTCGAATCGAAATGGGCCGAAGCCGGCTCGAAGATCAGTCTCTTGTCCCCCGAGCGGAGCCCCAACGACCAGATGAAGGTCGCGGTGCTCGACGCGCTCGGCGACGCCAAGGCCGAGCAGATGGGCCTGGCTGCTCCGACCGATTCCGGCCTGAAAGCGGTGCCGGCATCCTGGGACAGCGGCATGCCCAAGCTGCAGCCGGCTGCAGCAACCTATTGGAGCGACGAGGCACCGAAGCCGGAGCTGGCCGCCACCTCCTGGGATGGCAAGCAATCCACAATGAAGCCAGAGCTCCTCTCCGTTGCCGAGGGCAATGCCGCGTCCGAGACCGCCGATATCAAATATGGCGAATGGCCGACCGAGGCGGAGGAACAGGCAGCGATCGCCGCCAAGGCCGATCTCGGCGACGATCTGATCGAGGAGGCGCCCCCGGTCGAGGATGCGATCGACGGAGAGCCGCCGTTGGAGGACGACGCGCTGGTGCCGGCCTCGCCCCCGGTCGAAAGCGGCGTCGGCGGCCCGGACGAGATCGCCGCGACCGACCTCTCGCCGCGCCCGGCCGCCGGCAATTATCCGCCCTGCGACCCGGGCCCGGGCGACGACAATTGCATCCAGCTCTACGAGCCCGGCGTCCGCACCGCCCTCGCCAGCTGGAACGCACCGACCGGCGGCCTCGACCAGGGCACCGCCACTGCCATGGGCGGACCTTATGAGGCGGTTGAGGAAGAGATGATGGCCGACGCGTCCGAGACGATGGATGCGACCAAGCCCGAGGATGTCGGCGCGATCGGCGGCGGCAAGTAGCGGACGGCAATACCGTCCATCAAATGGGCCGCGGCAACGCCTGTTCTCCCCTCCCTGCACGCTGGGAGGGGCCGGGGGTGGGTGCGTATGACGGGCGCTCAGCCCATTTTTCATCGAGACCCACCCCAAATGTGATGCCCGAGCCGCCTGTCCCGGCTCCTACGCCGCGCCACCCTCCTTCTCCGCCAGCCAC